>NZ_CAKLBR010000030.1:0-47294 GCF_920984685.1 Pseudomonas sp. Leaf59
TGAAACGATGCATCGCCGATGGTAGTGTGGGGTTTCCCCATGTGAGAGTAGGTCATCGTCAAGATTAAATTCCGAAACCCCATTTGCGAAAGCAGATGGGGTTTTGTTTTGGGCGGTTGGAAAGTCAAGTAAGCCTTCGCCTATAAAATTGCACAGTTATTTCTGAACCAGACCACTAGAATAGGCGCCTAACCTTTTTTAGAGTAAGAGCCCTATCCATGCCCGAGCCGGTTGATGCCCCACAGGTGGCTGACTTACCACTGGACGATCTGGTGGCATGCCATGAATGCGACTTACTGATGCGTAAGCCTGTGCTCGCACGAGGCGAAAAGGCAGAATGCCCACGTTGCGGTTATGAGCTGTACGCTCACCGCCACAATGTCATTGAGCGCAGCCTCGCTTTGGTGATTGCTGCGCTATTGCTGTACATCCCCGCGAACTTTCTGCCCATCATGCAGCTCAATCTACTCGGGCAGACGTCAGAGGACACAGTGTGGACCGGCGTCGTCGGCCTGTTCGATACGGGCATGCAAGGCGTCGCAATTGTGGTGTTCCTGTGCAGCATGGGTATTCCGTTGCTCAAGCTGCTCTGCCAATTGGCCGTGCTGCTCAGCATTCGCTGGAAGATCGGCCGTAATTACGGGCTGCTGCTATACCGCATCTACCATCACATGAAAGATTGGGGGATGTTGGAGGTCTATCTGATGGGCGTGCTGGTCGCGATCGTCAAGCTCGCCGACATGGCTTCCATCACGGTGGGTGTGGGTCTCGTTTGTTTCATCAGTCTATTAGTGGTTCAGGTTCTGCTTGAGGTGGTGATGTCGCCCCACCAGATCTGGCAGGCGTTGTCAGGAGAGGATGATCATGCGGGCGATTGATGCAGGCATTCTGGTGTGTACCGAATGTCACGAGCTGAATACGCAAGAGCCGGATACCGATGAACAAACGTGCACCCGCTGTGGTGCGTTGATTCATCCGCGTCGGCCCGACAGCCTAACCCGCACATGGGCACTGCTGATCACTGCGGCGATCCTCTATATCCCCGCCAACCTGTTGCCCATTATGACCGTCAACTCACTCGGCCAGGGCGAGCCCAGTACCATCATGGCCGGTGTGATCCAGCTGGTGCAGCATGGGATGTTTCCTATTGCTGCCGTGGTGTTCATCGCCAGTATTCTGGTGCCGACGTTCAAGTTGGTGGGCATTGGTCTGCTACTGTTCTCGGTGCAGCGTCACCAACCGCTGTCCGCACAACAACGCATTGTCATGTACCGCTTTATCGAATTCATTGGCCGCTGGTCCATGCTGGATATCTTCGTGATCGCCATCCTGGTGGCGGTCGTAAACTTTGGGCGGCTCGCCAGCGTTGAGGCCAATCTCGGCGCTGCGGCATTCGCCAGTGTGGTGATCTTGACGATGCTCGCTGCAGTAACTTTCGATCCCCGACTGATTTGGGATAACACGGAGTCGGACGACGACCATGAGTGATTTGCCTAAAGCTAAAACCCGCCCAGCCTCCAACTGGTCAGCCATTTGGGTGTTGCCCCTGATTGCGCTGATCATCGGCGGCTGGCTCGGATGGCGCGCCTATTCCCAGCAGGGCATCGAGATCCAGGTGCGCTTTGAAAGCGGTGAAGGCATCCAGGTCAACAAGACCGAGGTTGTGTACAAAGGCATGCCCGTGGGCAAGGTCAAAGCCTTGGCGCTCGACGACGAGGGCAACAATCGGGGGGTAATTGCCACCATCGAGATGGGCAAGGACGTTGAGCAATACCTTAAGACCAATACCCGCTTCTGGCTGGTCAAGCCCAGCGTAACGCTGGCCGGCATCACTGGCCTGGAAACCCTTGTGTCGGGTAACTACATCGCCGCCAGCCCTGGCGACGGCGAGCCCACCCGCAAATTCAAGGCGCTCTCCGAAGAGCCGCCGCTGTCCGACGCCAAGCCCGGCTTGCACATCACCGTCAAGGCAGATCGCCTCGGCTCGCTCAACCGTGGCAGCCCGGTGTTCTACAAGCAGATCCAGGTCGGCCAGGTTAAAAGCTACCTGTTGTCCGAAGACCAGAGCACCGTCGAGATCAAGCTCTATATCGAACCGACCTACGCCCACCTGGTGCGTAAACATACGCGCTTCTGGAACGCCAGCGGCATCAGCATCGACGCCAACCTGTCTGGCGTGAAGGTGCGCAGCGAGTCGCTGTCCAGCATCGTCGCCGGTGGTATTGCCTTTGCCACCCCCGAGAATCGCAAGGACAGCCCGCCCACCGATCCCAGCCTGCCATTCCGTCTGTACGAAGATTTCGACGCCGCCGCCGCCGGCATCCGAGTCAAGGTCAAGCTCAGCGACTTCGAAGGCCTGCAGGCCGGCCGCACGCCGGTGATGTACAAAGGCATCCAGGTCGGCAGCCTGAAAACCCTGAAGATCGACCCGGACCTGTCCAGTGCCAGCGCCGAACTGACCCTCGACCCATTGGCCGAAGACTATCTGGTCCAGGACACTCAATTCTGGGTGGTCAAGCCATCCATCTCCCTCGCGGGGATCACCGGCCTGGAAGCCCTGGTCAAAGGTAACTACATCGCCATCCGCCCAGGCGACAAAGGTACTGCGCCGCAGCGCGAGTATGTCGCCCGCGCGAAGGCGCCTCCGCTGGATCTGCGTTCCCCTGGTTTGCACATGGTGTTGTTTACCGACAACCTCGGCTCCCTGGATGTCGGCAGCCCGATTCTCTACAAGCAGGTCAAGGTCGGTTCGGTGCAGAGCTACCAGTTCTCGCGCAAGAACAAGCAACTGGTGATTGGCGTACATATCGAGAAAGAATACGAGAACCTGGTCAACGGCTCGACGCGTTTCTGGAATGCCAGCGGCGTCACCCTGACCGGTGGCCTCACTGGCGGCATCCAGGTAAAGAGTGAATCCCTGGCGAGTCTGATGGCCGGCGGTATCGCGTTCGAAACGCCTGAGCCGAATGTGCCGCTGAAAAAACACATTCCGCGCTTCCGTCTGTACCCCGATCGCGAAGCCGCCAATCAGCACGGCACTCTGGTGACTATCAAGGTTGATCGCGCCGATGGCCTGCGCCCCGGCACGGCGGTGCGTTTCAAAGGGCTGGACGTGGGCAAGATCGAAAGTGTCAATCTGAGTGCGGACATGCAATCGGTGCTGCTCGGCGCACGCATCACCCAGGTGGCCGACCGCATCGCACGTGCCGGCAGCCAGTTCTGGGTGGTCAAGCCGGAACTGGGCCTGATGAAAACCGCCAACCTGGAAACCCTGGTGACCGGGCAATACATCGAAGTGCAGCCTGCGACGAAAAACGCAGGCCCGCAGAAAAACTTCGTCGCCCTGGCCCAGCCGCCCGAGGCCGTGCGCCAGGAGCAAGGCTTGAGTCTGGTGCTCAGTGCCGCGCGTCGTGGCTCACTGAAGGAAGGCGTACCGGTGACCTACCGCGAAGTCACCGTGGGCAAGGTCACCGGCTACGAGCTGGGCCAGACTGCCGACCGCGTGCTGGTGCACATCCTGATCGAGCCCAAGTACGCACCGTTGGTTCGCAGCGGCAGCCGCTTCTGGAACACCAGTGGTTTTGGCGTGGACTTCGGCTTGTTCAAGGGCGCGACGGTGCGCACCGAATCCCTGGAGACGTTGGTCGCCGGTGGTATCGCCTTCGCCACGCCGGATGGCGAGCGGATGGGCAATGCGGCGCGGCCGCAGCAGACCTTCCCATTGTTCGACAAATTTGAGGATGAGTGGCTGACCTGGGCGCCCAAGATTCCATTGGGCAAATAAACCGAGGCGCGGCTATCGGGAGCAAGCCCCCTCCCACATTCGACGGTGTTCACAGTTCAAAGTGTGGGAGGGGGCTTGCCCCGATGAGGCCCTCTGCAGCACCACAAAAAAAGGCCGCGATCCATAGATCGCGGCCTTTTTTGCATTTCAACGCACCACGTCAGACTTCATCCAACTCCGCCTGCGCAATCACCGTCGCCTTCACCTCATCATGACGCCGGATGTACTTCCAATCTGCTTCATCAATGTAGATCCCGTTCGGCCCGCTGCCGCCTTCCAGGTCGATGGCCACCTGGGCGGACACCTGCGGCTTCACACTCGCCAGGATCGGCACGAAGCCCAATTGCAAACTGGTCTCCAGCAACGCCGCCTGGTTCTTCTCGTCGATATCGGCTGCCTCGTCGAGGTAGTACGGCAAGCGCACGCGCCCGGCCTGGTCGCGGTCCATCAAGTGCAGCAACAGGTACATGTTGGTCAGCGCCTTGATGGTCATGGTGGTGCCATTGGACGCGGCGCCATCAATGTCGGTGTGAATCACCGGCTGGCCGTTCACCTTTGTGATCTCGAACGCGAGTTCGAACAGGTCCTTGAGGCCCAACTGGTTATGGTTGGCCGCCACCAGGCGCGCCAGGTATTCCTTGGCCTCTTCGTTCTTGTTGTCCTGCTCGGCGCTCTGACTGAGGTCGAACACCGACAGCGTCTCGCCTTCCTCATACTGACCGGCGCTATGGATGATCTGGTCGATATGCTTGAGCGCTTCCTTGTTCGGTGCCAGCACGATGCGGAAGCTTTGCAGGTTGGAGACCTGTCGCTTGTTGATCTCGCGATTGAACAGCGCCAGTTGGTGTTCCAGGCTGTCGTAGTCGCTGCGGATATTGCGCAAGGTCCGCGCGATATCGGTGACTGCCGCCCGCCGCGCCTTGCCCAGCGTCAGCGCCTCATCGGTGCGGTGCGCATAGGCGTTGATCAGCAGTTGCAGACGACGCTCCACGTCATCCTCGCTGTCGAACTTGGCCACGCCCTTGAGCCGCACCTGAGCGTACAACGCTTCAATCTGGCCATCGGCACGCAGCAAGCCCTGCCAGCTGTCCTGATAGTCATTGAGCAGCGGCAGCAGGTTGTCCATGGAATCGTCGACCGGGTCCATGAACGGCGTGCCGAACGGCAAGTCCGCCGGCAACAGCTGGCGACGGCGCAAGGCGTCATCCAGGGTGCGCTGTTTGGCTTCCATATCGCCAATCTGGCGGCCGACCAGTTGCAGCTTGGCCGACAATTGCTGGACACGCTCGGTGAACGCATCGCTGGAACGCTTCAACTCATCCTGCGCCGCCTCCATCTGCGCCAGCTGTTCGAGCTTCTCGCCTTCTTCGGCGCTCAGAGTCTGCGCGCGACGGAAATCTTCCAGGGCTTTTTGCGCATCCAGCACCTGCTGGTACAGCGCCTCGGTCTGGGTCTTGCTGGCTGCGCGATCGGAGGCCACAGCCTGCTGAGTCTTGAGTTGCTTGAGTTCTTTTTCCAGACGATCTTTTTGATCACGCAGTGCCGCGCGATCCGCTAAGGCTTGCAACGCGGGTGGTTCGATGTGCGAGATGTCGATGGACAGCCCCGGCACCTCAAAGCGCTCGCCCTTGAAGCCATCGAGGATCCGCTCCAGGGATTTGACCCACTGGCCGTCTTCATCCAGCGTGATGCCCTGTTCACCCAATGGCAGGCTGAACAGCGAACTGTTGAACAGCCGCATCAGACGCTCGACGTCCTGCTGTGAGAATTCTTCGCGCAGCTTGGCGTAGCTGTTGTTGTCCGCGTGATCAAGCTGCTGCTTGACCGACTTCAGGCGTTTTTCCAGGTCGCGCAGACGCTCGTCCAGATCCTCGGCGCTGAACTGCCGCGACTGCGCCAGCGCACCCGCCAATTCATCGTGAGCATCCTTGGCCGCGAGCAACTGCTGCTCCAGCATCTTCACGTCATCCACCAGCGCAAAGCGATGCTTGAGCACCGACAGCTCGCCCAGCCAGCGCTGGATGCCGCTGATCTCCCGCTCCAGGCGCATCAGCTCCTGGGTGCCGCCGCGCTGGTCATGTTGCAGCGCATCCTGTTCATTGCGGTAGTGCTCGGCCTGGATGCTCAGCTCTTCCTTGCGCGCACTGGCGTAGTCCGACCAGGTGCCCAGCAGCGAGTCCAATAGCGGTGAGAGGCGGTGCAACTTGCCGCGCAACACATCGCGTTGCCGCACGCCATTGGCCAGCGCTTCGACCAATGGCCCGGCAGCCACCAGCGAGTTGTAGTCCTGCTCCATGCGTCGTACGTCGCGGAAGGCCTCTTCACACGCCGCGATGTAATCCACGCTGCCGGAACGCAGGCTGTGTTCGAAGGCATCAAGGAACAGTTGCTTGAGTTTGGCCGCGGTGATTTCGCGCATGTGCAGCAGGTTGATAAACAGCGCGCGGAAAGTCTTCAGGCTCTGCTCACTGGTGGAGCGCAGCGGGATCAGCGTCAGGTCCAGCGGGATCGATGTGTGACCGCCCACCAGCAAACGCCGCAGTTCATCCGGCTTGAGTTCGTAGGCCTTGAGGCCCTCTTTCTCAAGGTTGGTGAACAGCTCTTTCTGCCGCAGGCAGGTGTCGTTCTTCTGGTAGTGCGCCAGGTCCAGCTTGCCGGCATAGGCGAAGAACTGGTGACCGAAACCGCCACCCGGGCCGCGCCCGACCACGCCAATCACATGGGGGCCGTGGGGCAGCGAGACTTCCACGAGGATGTAGCTGGTGTCAGTGGCGAAGTAGAAGCGCCGCGATTGCTCGAGGGTGTACTTGCCGAAACTCATGTCCGACATGCGCGCCAGAATCGGAAACTGCAGGGCGTTGATCGAGGCGGATTTGCCCAGGTTGTTCGCGCCGTATACCGACAGCGGCTCTTCCAGCGGGAACAGGCCCAGGCTGTAACCGGCGGTGTTCAATAGGGCGAAGCGGCGGATGCCGTAGCGTTGCTTGCTCATGCATCGGTCTCCTGTTCTTCGGCAATGGCACGCGCCAGGGCGTCTTCGTCGCTTTCTTCCTCGAAGTCGCTCAAGTCCAGCGGGTCATCGGTCTTCAGCAGTTTTTCATCGCTGTCTTCGTCGATGATCACCGGCGCCGGCAATGGCAACACGCTGTGCACGCTGGCGGCAAGGTCGCGGTCCTGCTGCACCGACAGGCACACGTCGAGGAAACGGTGCATCGGCGGCAGGAAGCGATAGATGCCGTTGTCTTCGCTGGCAAAACCCAGCTGGGTCATGCGGCGCATTATTTTTTCTTCAAGTTCTTCCTGAGTCTGCACTTCGGCCTGGATAAACAGGTCGCGGTATTTATCCAGCAGCGACGGCAGTTCATCACGGCCCAGGCTGCCGCCGTCGAGCACGGCGATCGGGTCGCGGCCCTGGTCGGCCAGGTGTTCGACGATGATGAAGGTGAACAGCGCCAGACGCTGGGCGGTCTTGTTCACCTGTGCACTTGCGATGGCGGAGTCGGGCACGAAGTAATAAAAACCACGGGTGTCGCACACCAGCTCAAAGCCCAGGGCCTTGAACAGCGTGCGGTACTGGTCCTGGAAGTTCGACAGTTGCGCGTACAGCTCCGGGTCGCGGCGGCTGACGTGGTAACCCTTGAACAGCTCACGAAAGATCGGCGCCAGTTGGGACAGTTCGGATAGATCAAGATGCATAAGGTGTACTCGCAGGTTGCTCGGCGGCGTCTGTGCCGGCCGGGAGCAGGGCGAATGAGCGCAGGCTGAGCTGGTGCTCGTGTGTGTGGTAATCGCGGCGTTCCAGGCGTTCGCGCTTGAAGCGTTTTTCGCGCGAGAGGCGGGAGAACCAGTACAACAATTCGTCGGTGGCGCCGTCCGGTTCCTGCTCCAGCAGCCAGGTCATCAGGTCGGGCATCGGCAGTGCGTCTTCGCAGCGTTCGAGCATTTCCTTGACCGTGCGCGGCGCGCGTTGCGCCTGACCCTTGTGGGATGTGTGCGCCTTGGGGAAACGCGCCGGTTTCGGCTCGAAATTCGCCAGGGCATACACGTAGGCCTCGACCTGGCTGGCACTGCCCAGAAAGGTGCTTTGCGGCCGGGTGAACAGCGGCATCGCTGCCTGCGGCACCGCGTCCAGACCTTTGCGGCGGATCGCCGACAGGGCCAGCGCCGCGCCACGGGTCACTGCGTTGTGGCGGCGTGCCTCCTCACGCAACGGCAACAGCAGTTCGCGGGCGTGACGCAGGGTCAACTGGGCGCTGGTCTGCATTTCGAGGATGCGCGCGTGGGTACGCAGCAGCATGTCGTCGTCCACCAAGTGGCCGAGGCGCTGTTGCTCGGTGAGCATGCGCAGCAGCACATTCTCGACCTTGCGCACGCCTTGCTCGAAGGCGCCGTCGGCGTTCACCAACTGGATCATCGGTTCGACGTATTCATCCCAGGTCGCCAAGACCTCGGCGTAACGCTGGCGCAACGGGATCTGCCGGTCGCTGGTCTTGGCGCGGTCGGCCACGGCCGCCAGGGCTTGTTCGTCGTTGGCGAGTTTTTTCAGCACGTCGCGCACGCGCATGTCCAGCAGGCGCAATTGCCGGGCCAGGTCGTGGCCGTCACGGATGTCAAAGGCGTCCTGGATATAGCCGGCCAGACGCTCGAGGTGGCGCAGGTAGGCTTCGATTTCCAGGCACAGGCCAAGCCGGTGCTCTTTGCGCAAATAGGCGAGGAAGTCGTGGATCTGTGCGTTGAGCTCGAAACGGTTCGGGCTCTTGGCCACAGGCACCAGGATGTCCAGGCGAATCCACACATCCAGCAGGCTGGTGATGTCCTGGGGCGTGCTGTCCAGTTGTTGGGCGGCCAATTGCGCGCGCAGCTCGCCCAGGCTCAGGGTGCCTTGGTCGAAGTGTTCGCACAGTGGCTCAAGCAAGGCCCAGTGTTCGGCGAGGGCGCGCAGGACGCGCTTGGGTTCGATCATGGGAAAGGCCGGCTGGTTGGCGATTAAAGGTCGCGATTGTACTGCATCGGGAGTGGGATTTATCCACAGCCGGTCAGCGCGCAGTGGGCGATTGTTGCCGAACAGCGGTAGAATCCCCGCTCTTTACTTATCCACAAGTGGCCGAGCTGTGCTTATCGAGTCCCGACGTCGCGCTTACTTGACCGCCATGCAGGTGGTCAACTGGCTGCCCCGCACCGAACTGCCGTTTGCCGCACCGTCGCGGCCCGCGTTGTTGCAGGCGCCTGAGCCCTATGAGGCGTTCGACGCCTCGGGCGAGGAGGCCGCTGCGCCGGTTGCGGTGGTCAAGCCTGTGCCCGAGGTGCGGCCGGTGGTCGAACGGGCCAAAATCGAAGTGCCGCGCCCCTCGCCAGTGACCAAACCGATAGTGGCCGAAGACACGACGTCGGTGGCCAAGGCGCCAGTGGTGCCGCCGCCGCGTTTTGCCCTGCAACTGCTGCGAGCCGGGCGTTGCCTGCTGCTGGTGGAACTGCCCACCGGCGAGCGCTTCCAGACCCGCGACCCGGCCTACATGCTGCTCAAGGATATGCTGCGCGCCGCCGGCCTGCCCGACAGCCCGCAGATCGTCGGCGACCCGGTGCGCTGGCCGTTGCTGGTGCGCGGCACCATGGATCAGGGCCCGGACGCCGCGCGGGATTTTGTGCAAGGTTTTGTCTCGGCACGCCTGGAAGACGAACCCTGCGTGTGCCTGTGGCTGATCGGCCTGCCCGCCGTGCGCTTTGCCGGCGAGGCCAACGCCGAAGCCTGGTACCGCGAACTGCAGGTCGAAGGCCTGGGCTCGGTGTGGGCCCTGCCGGGCCTGGAATTATTAATGGAAGAGCCACAGCGTAAGGCTGATGTCTGGCAAGCCATGCGCCGGCTGATGGCGCGCTGGAAAACAACCGATGAGTGAGGCTTTATCCTTCCGCCCGATGACCGAGGCCGACCTCGACGCCGTGCTGAAAATCGAATACGCGGCGTTCAGCCATCCCTGGACGCGCGGCATCTTTCTCGATGGGCTGGGCAAGTACCAGATCTGGCTGATGTTCGAGGGTGAGCAGCAGGTGGGGCACGGTGTGGTGCAGATCATTCTGGATGAAGCCCATTTGCTCAATATCACCGTCAAACCGGAGAACCAGGGGCGTGGCCTGGGCTTGGCATTGCTGGAACACTTGATGTCCCGCGCGTATGCCGCCAGTGCGCGAGAGTGTTTCCTGGAGGTGCGCGACAGCAATACCGGGGCGTTCCGGTTGTATGAGCGTTATGGCTTCAATGAGATTGGGCGTCGGCGCGATTACTACCCGGCTGTCGGCGGCCGCGAAGACGCAGTCGTTATGGCCTGCACGCTCGTCGACTGAACACATGGATCAGTGTGGGAGGGGGCTTGCTCCCGATGGCGGTGTATCAGCGACTTATCAAGTAACTGACACCCTGCTATCGCGGGCAAGCCCCCTCCCACATGGCTAACAGTGTCGTATCAGCGGTTGCCGTCGACCGGATCGATATCCGCCAGCTCCGCTTCGTCCAGGCCATTGCCGCCTCCGATCTCATCTTCATCCACAATGCTGAGGTCGAAGTCGGCTGGGTTGTCCTCCCCGGCCTCTCGCGCATCCCGCGCCCCGTCCTCATGGATCAGGGTTTCCGGGCTCATATCATCGTCAGTCGACTCATGGTCATCCGTCGAAGCCCCGGTCATCCCAGCTGCGCGCACCCGCTCATCGGGCATCAGGTGTTCGCGCTCGCCGCGCGGGATTTCATCGCCGATTTCCGCGGTCTGGTCTTCCTGGTCAAAGTCCAGCTCGCGCATCGAACCCATGCGGTCTTCGTTATCGTCAATCGGTTCGGGCTGCGTAGCGCCGTAGGGACGTCGTGATTCAGTCATGGCCAATCCTCATACTGTGGGGCTTATAGTGTGTGGACAGGCTCTGCACCCCAAAGATTCAAGCTAATTTGCGCCAGGCGTGACCCGAACGAGGGGTTGTCAGTCACACAGCTGCGCATCATTCCCGAGGCTTTCCCTGATGAACGAACTACAAGACCTGCTTGATAACAACGAACGCTGGGCGGATGCGATCAAACAGGAAGATCCCGAATTCTTCGCCAAGCTCGCCCGCCAGCAAACCCCGGAATACCTGTGGATCGGCTGTTCCGATGCGCGCGTACCGGCCAACGAGATCGTCGGCATGCTGCCAGGCGATCTGTTCGTGCACCGCAACGTGGCCAACGTGGTGCTGCACACCGACCTCAATTGCCTGTCGGTGATCCAGTACGCGGTCGATGTGCTCAAGGTCAAACACATCCTTGTCACCGGGCACTACGGCTGCGGCGGCGTGCGTGCGTCGATGCAGGACCGCCAGTTCGGCCTGATCGATGGCTGGCTGCGCACCATTCGTGATCTCTACTACGAAAACCGCGAAGTGCTGGCGCAGCTGCCCACCGAAGAAGAACAGGTCGACCGCCTGTGCGAGCTGAACGTGATTCAGCAGGTGGCCAACGTCGGCCACACCAGCATTGTGCAAAACGCCTGGCACCGTGGGCAGAGCCTGTCGATCCACGGCTGCATCTACGGCATCAAGGATGGTCGCTGGAAAAGCCTGAACACCACCATCAGCGGCTTCGAGCAACTGCCGCCGCAATATCGCCTGCGCCCGCTGGGTGACGCCTAAGGTCGCTCGGCGCGCTCGCGCTGCTCCAGGAACAGCCGGCCTTCTGCGCTGAGTTGTTCCTGCGAGCCTTTGATCCAGCCCCGGCAGTCCGGTGCTCCGCAGGTGCAGGCAAACTGTCGGGGCAGGGTGTCGCCGGTGGTGGCGTGATCGATGGTCAGCCAGGTACCGGCTGCGATGGGCATCACTGACCAAAGCTCCAGGTAGGACGTGTCGAAATACGTATTGGGGTGGCAGGCATGCTGCAGTTGACCGCACAACCACGGGTCATATAGCCAGATACGCCCCGAGATCTGAAACGTGTGCTGGCGGCATTCGCCCAAGGCATAGCCGAATACGCGAGCGATGAGGGTGCGGCTGTCGAACGCGACGCGGGATTTGACACCCATGATTTCGCCGGCTTTGTCGTAAACCATTTCAAATTGCCGGTTGGAGGGGTAGCCATACTCCGCCAACGTCGTCGTAAAGGGATACAGACAGTCGTCGTCAGAATTCGCGCGAATCGCCTTATCCATGGCACGAGTTTTCATCACGTTCCTTGAATGGGCTGCATCGACCTGCAGGTGATGTCTGACTGCCAGTCTTGCAGCGAATGGGCCCGGCTCAAGGTTCGCCGATGGGCTGGCTGATATCTACTGTCAAATTTGACAGTAGATATCAGCCAGCCCTGTGTGCTCTCTACAGGCTGGGCGCAGGCAGGAGAGTCGCTGGCGCGGGGTTCTTCAGCTGTTTCAACTGCGCCTTGATCGGTGCAGTGGCGCATTTGGCATTTGCCTGTTCCGGGGTCAGCGAGCGTACCGAGGTGTAGAACAATTCGCAGGTCTGTTCCTTGCGCGTCACTTGCCAAGTGGTGTTGCACGCCTGGAGCAACACATTGGGGTCACTGGCCGGCTTGCGGCCCATGCCGGCTTGCCAGCAGGCCGCGCTCAAATCCTGCCCCATCACCTTCAGGCCGGCCTCGTCGGCTTTCTGCTCGTTACCGCCATAGCTTGCCGGGTCCGCCGCGTACCAGATGTAACTGGGGTGGTTGGCGCCCAGTACCGATACGCTTTTGCCGGCCACCGGGCTGATCTGCGCCAGGCCCATTACGTCAACGGTCTGCCCGTATTGCTGCTTGATCCAGCTGCGCACCGGCGCGCCGAAGGCCACCATGGGCAGCGCACCGTCGGGCCGCAGGCTCAGTTCACTGACCATGCGTGTCTGGTAGTCGGTGAAATAGCCGTAGACGTTTTCAAGGTCCTTGCCCGCATTGGACGGTGCGGCAATCGGGGCGATATCGATGATGGTCTGGTAGGCCGGGGTTTCGCTGGCCGGCACGCCGTTGTCGGTGAGCAGGGCGGCCCAGCGGTCGGTGGTGGCCGATTCCAGGTAGTCCTGGAAGTGGGTCAACGAATAATCCGGCGGAAAGTGCAACAGCTCGACGCTTTTGCGGTTTTCCAGGGCCATGCCCAGCGGCAGGAACAGGTACCAGTTGTAGGCCCATTTACCGTCGCTGTTCAGCTTGCTGGCGCCCTGATAGGCCAGATCGGCGGTGTTGAGCAATTGGGTGAGAGGCTGGCCGTAGGTATCCGGTACCCCGCTGAATGTGGCGGTCAGTTGGTCGCCGTCGGTTTTGACACTTACCTTGGCGCGACTGTAGCCGTCACGTTGCAGGCTCTGGTTGAGGTAGTGCTCGGCAGTCTGTTCCAGCGTCCACGGCTTGAAGCAGATCACGTTGCAGTTATTGGGGAAGGCGAATAATTGCGTGACGCGCTGGGTGTTCCCCAGCGGTACGTTGATGTCGGCCTGTACGACCGCACTGGCCAGCAGTGCGATCAGGGTGCAGGACAGCCTGGTCTGTTTAAACATAGTCGATTCCTTGTCAGCGAAAGCCCGTCTGCGCGGGTGAAAAGCCCACCTGCACACAGTAGCGGCTGGCCAGGAAAATCGCGTGCTAAATCGCTGCCGGTGTCGCTATTGGATAAGCGCCTTAGAGGTCGAAGCGCAATGCATTGCTCAGATCCCCCATCGGCTTCTGGCCCCGGGCACTCATTGCGTCATCGCGCTGCTTGAGGCCGTCCAGTGTTTCCAGTTGGAATACCCGCGTGATCAGCCGCAGGATCGAGGCCGTGTCGTACACCGTATGGTCGACCATGCCCTTGCGCGCAAACGGCGACACCACCAGCGCCGGCACCCGCGTGCCGGGGCCCCAGCGGTCGCCCTTGGGCGGCGCCACGTGGTCCCACCAGCCGCCGTTTTCATCGACAGTTACCACCACCACCATGTTTTTCCATTGCGGGCTTTCCTGCAGCACCTTCAAGGCACGGGCGATATGACGGTCGCCCGAGGCCACGTCGGCATAACCGGCGTGCATGTTGAGGTTGCCCTGGGGCTTGTAGAAGGTCACGGCAGGCAGCTTGCCCGCCTCGGCATCGGCAAAGAATTTATTGGTGCTGGACTCATCGCCCAGGCCGCCGTCGCGCAGGCGCTTGTCGCGTTCGGCGCGATTTTCCGGCCCCTGTTGCTTGAAGTAGTTGAAGGGCTGGTGGTGATACTGGAAGTTCGGGATTTTCGGGATACCGCCCGAGTCCTTGAACTGATCCAGGGTCGCCTGCCACGCGCCGGCGTACCAGGCCCAGTAGACGTTCTTCTTCGACAGCTTGTCACCAATGTGCTCGTGGGTTTGCGGCACCAGCACATTGGGCAGGTCGGGCTTGGAGTAGTCCGGGTTCTGCGGGTCGCGGATCCAGGTTGGCCAATACGGCGGGGCCAGGGTGTTTACGCCGTAGCCGTCCGGGGTCAGGGCGCTGGGGCCGAACTGCGGCGGGCCGGTCATGGCGCTGGCCGGGGATGCATCCAGCGGTTTGAGGCGCGGGTCGGCAGGGTCATCGCTCTGCAACGTGGCGATCTGTGCCTTGGCCACCGATTGGGCAGCGTTCGGATAAAACGGCGCGGTGGCGCTGATCAGGTATTGATGGTTGAGGAACGAGCCACCAAACGCGCCCTGGAAGAAGTTATCGCAGAGCACGAACTCCTTGGCCACGTCCCACAGACGCAGGGCATAACGGCTCTGGGCGTAATGGCCCATCACCAGGCCGCCTGAGTCGGCCCAGGCGACAAAACCGTCGTTCTTGCCGCCGTTGATCTGCATCTGGTTTTGGTAGAACACGTGCCACAGGTCGCGGGTGACCAGGCTCAAAGGCAGGTCCGCGCCATTCGGGCCCTTGAGGGCGAAGGGTGCGTTGGGCAGGTTCTCCTGGAATTGCACTTCGCTGGGATAGGTCACGCCGTCCACGCTTTGCGGGCCGACCTGCAACACACCGCCCCAGATCGGCGGCAGGCTGTTCAACACACTGCCGTCGCGGTCGAGCTGCCGGGTCTGGGCAGCGGACAGTGCGGACAGCGGTTTCTCCACGCCGGGGAAATCCGCAAACAGGTTATTGAAACTGCGGTTTTCGGCGTAGATCACCACCACGGTCTTCACCTGGTCGCGCAATGCCTTGTCCAATTCCTGTGGCGTGAGCGGTCGATCCGCCGGTTTGCCCGGCGCTTCGCTGGTATTGCCGCAGGCACTCAAGGTCGCGCCCACCCCCAGCACCGCCGCGCCTCCCAGGAAACGTCGCCGGCTGGTATCTACCGGCGGTTGTGCAACGGAATCGGGGGAAGGGCGGTCTTCGTGCTCGTCACTCATTGCGGGAGTCCCTGGCGATATGTTGCAAGATATTTCGCAGGACGGTAGCAATGCAATGTGACGGAACGAAGACAGCTGCTGGCTCCTGGCTCCTGGCTCCAAGCTTGAAGCTAAAAACTTGCAACTTATAACTGCTCCTATGGCATCACCGGCGGCACATACGCCAATGTCGTCCCCAGCGCCCACAGCAAAAACAGCACCAGCGGCGTGTGCACCAGCAACTGCACAAACGAAAAACCGATCAAGTCCCGTGCCTTCAGGCCCAGCACCCCCAGCAGCGGCAGCATGTAGAACGGGTTGATCAGGTTCGGCAGCGCTTCGGCCGCGTTGTAGATCTGCACCGCCCAGCCCAGGTGGTATTGCAGGTCATTGGCCACTTGCATCACGTACGGCGCTTCAATGATCCACTTGCCGCCGCCCGACGGGATAAAGAAACCCAGCACCGCCGAATACACGCCCATCAATAGCGCGTAGGTGTCGTGGGACGCGATGGAGGTGAAGAACAGCGAGATATGGTGCGCCAGGGTCTGACCGTCGCCACCCTTGACCAGCGTCATCAGCGCCGCGATCGAGCCGTACAGCGGAAACTGGATCAACACGCCGGTGGTGGTCGGCACGGCGCGGGCCACTGCATCCAGGAAGCTGCGCGGGCGCCAGTGCAACAGCGCACCGACCATGATGAATAGGAAGTTATAGGTATTGAGCCCCGAGATCGCGCTGATTGCAGGCTTGGTCGAGAACTCGTGGAACAGCC
This sequence comes from Pseudomonas sp. Leaf59, assembly GCF_920984685.1. Lineage (NCBI taxonomy): Bacteria > Pseudomonadati > Pseudomonadota > Gammaproteobacteria > Pseudomonadales > Pseudomonadaceae > Pseudomonas > Pseudomonas sp. Leaf59. The sequence continues at coordinate 15,853 of NZ_CAKLBR010000030.1, forward strand.
AACCGGCCGCCAGCAGCGCCAGCAGGATGGTCAGCAGCGGACTGTGTTCCAGCCATTCGCCGGGGCGGGTCGGCGCCTGGACCTTGGGCAGGTTGAACGCCGGGTCGACGCCGCAGGCCTTGGCATCGCGTGCGCTGTTCGGGCCGGGCGCGGTGGCGTAGGCGATGATCAGCGACACCACGATCAGCGCCAGCAGCAGCACGCCCGATTGCCACAGAAAAATGGTCTCGGTGAACGGGATCATTCCGGTGATCGCCAGAATCGACGGCGGCAGACTGCCCGGGTTGGCCTGCAACTGCGCGGCCGACGACGACAGCCCCAGCGCCCAGACCGCACCAAGCCCCAGATAAGCCGCAGCACCGGCCGCGCGGTAGTCCATGCGCAAATCCGTGCGCCGGGCCAATGCCCGCACCAGCAAACCGCCGAACACCAGGGACAGGCCCCAGTTGAGCAACGACGCGACCATGGAAATCAAGGCCACCCAGGCTACGGCCGAGCGGCCGTTTTTGGGAATGCGCGCCAGGCGGTCGATCAGCTTGACCGCCGGCGGCGAACTGGCGACCACATAACCGCCGATCACCACGAAGGCCATCTGCATGGTGAACGGAATCAGGCTCCAGAACCCATCGCCAAAGGCCTTCGCGGCGTCGGTCGGCGCGGCGCCCATGCCTAGGGTCGCGACGGTGACGACAATCACTGCAAGCGCGGCAAACACCCAGGAGTCCGGAAACCAGCGTTCGGCGAAGTTGGAACAGCGCAGGGCAAAACGGGCATAGCGGCTTTCTTCAATGGCATCGGCCATGGGGGCTTCCTCTTGTAGTTATTATGGCGGCGGCAGCTTTCCGGCATGTTGCTCCACGGCCATTGATTTGGGAATGCAGTTATCTTCATCGATCAATGAGCAAAACAAATGTATCTGTCGTGATTGCCATGATCCGGTTCAGCTCCTAACCTGCACGCCATTTTGTCTGTCTGCCGAGCTTGCACATGACTGCCACCTTTCCTGCACAGGCGCAGCGTTTTTCCCGCTCCGATTACAAAACCCTGGGCCTGGCCGCTCTGGGCGGGGCCCTGGAAATCTACGACTTCATCATCTTCGTGTTTTTCGCGCTGACCCTCAGCCAGTTGTTCTTCCCGCCGGAAATGCCTGAGTGGCTGCGCCTGCTGCAGAGCTTCGGCATCTTCGTCACTGGCTACCTCGCGCGCCCGTTGGGCGGCATCCTGATGGCGCACTTTGCCGATCATCTGGGGCGCAAGCGCGTGTTCAGTCTGAGCATCCTGATGATGGCCTTACCCTGTCTGCTGATCGGGATCATGCCCACCTACGCGCAAATCGGCTATTTCGCACCGCTGATTCTGCTGGCACTGCGCGTGCTGCAAGGCGCGGCCGTGGGCGGTGAAGTGCCCAGTGCCTGGACCTTCGTCGCCGAGCATGCGCCGCCTGCTCATCGCGGCTATGCCCTGGGTTTCCTGCAGGCCGGCCTGACCTTCGGCTACCTGCTCGGCGCGCTCACCGCGACGCTGCTGGCGCAGGTCTTCACGCCGGCAGAAATCCTCGATTACGCCTGGCGTTTGCCCTTTTTGCTTGGCGGCGTCTTCGGCGTGATCGGTGTGTGGTTGCGCCGCTGGCTCAACGAAACCCCGGTGTTCCTCGACATGCAGGCGCGCCGCCAGGCCGCTGCCGAGCTGCCGCTGCGCACCGTGCTGCGCGAGCACCGCGCCGTGTTGCTGCCGGCGATGATCCTCACTTGCGTACTCACCTCGGCGGTGGTGGTGCTGGTGGTCATCACGCCAACGATGATGCAGAAAACCTTCGGCATGAGCCCCGGCCACACGTTCGCCCTCAGCGCGCTGGGCATCGTGTTTCTGAACATCGGCTGCGTATTGGCGGGCCTGCTGGTCGACCGCATCGGCGCCTGGCGTGCGGTGCTGGTGTACAGCCTGTTGCTGCCGGCGGGAATCGCGATTTTGTACACCAGCCTGATCAACGGCGGCCTCTGGCTCGGTGCGGCGTATGCGTTGGCGGGCCTGTGCTGCGGCGTGGTGGGCGCGGTGCCTTCGGTGATGGTCGGGCTGTTTCCGGCGCCGGTGCGGGTGTCGGGGATTTCCTTCACCTACAACATCGCCTATGCACTGTGGGCGAGTACCACGCCGCTGTTGCTGATCGCGCTGATGCCGACCAGCCCGTGGGTGTGCGTGGGGTATGGCGTGGTGATGGGGGCTGTAGGCGTGGCGAGTGTGGCGTTGTTTGGCAAGCGCCACACGCTGGCGGGCTGAGGCTCAGGTCAAAAAGTGCCAAAGCACCAACGTACCGACCAACCCCACCACCGAAACAATCGTCTGCAGTACCGACCACACCCAGATCGTCTGCTTTAACTGCAAGCCGAAATACTCGCGCACCATCCAGAAGCCAGCGTCGTTGACGTGGCAGAAGAACACCGAGCCTGCGCCAATCGCCAGCGCTACCAGTGAGCTTTGTGTGGCCGCCAGTCCCGCCATCATCGGCGCGAGGATGCCGGCCGTGGTAGTGGTCGCGACCGTCGCCGAACCGGTGGCCTGACGCAGCGCTACGGCGATCAGCCACGCCAGCAGCAGATAGGGCATGTGCGCGCCTTCGGCGACCTTGCTGATGGTCTGGCTCACGCCCGCGTCGAGCAGGGTCTGCTTGAGGCCGCCACCGGCGCCGATGGTCAGCAACAGCACCGCGATGGGGGCGATGGCTTTGCGCAAGGTGTTGCCGACGTCGGCGCGAGGCATGCCGGCGGCCCAGCCCAGGCAGATCACCGCGGCGATTACCGCCAGGGCGAGGGCGATCAGCGGCTCGCCGAGGAACTTCAACGTCAGGCCCAGGCTACTTTCCGTCGGCAGGGCGACTTTGGCCAGCGTGCTGCCCAGCATCAGAATCACCGGCAACAGAATGATCAGCAACGACACTGCAAAGCCGGGTTGGCGCGGTGCCTTGGGCGGTGCGCTGAACAACGCGCCGATGTCGGCCGGTGCATCCACGTGCAGGCGCCTGGACAGCCAGTTGCCATAGATCGGACCGGCAAATATCACCGCAGGCACGGCCAGGCAAAAACCCAGCAACATGGTCAGGCCCAGGTCGGCGTGCAGCGCACCCACTGCGATCAGCGGTCCCGGATGCGGTGGCATCAGGGCGTGCAGGGTGGTCATGCCGGCCAGGGCCGGAATGGCGATTTTCAGCAGCGGCTGGTTCGAGCGTTTGGCCATCACCAAGATGATCGGCACCATCATCACCAGGCCCACTTCGAAGAACAGCGGCAAGCCGATCACCATCGCCACCAGCGCCATCACCCACGGCAGTGACTTGCCTTTGCCCAGCCCGAGCAGGGTGGTGGCGATACGGTCGGCCGCGCCGGATTCGGCCATCAACGCGCCGAGCATCGCGCCCAGCGCAATGATGATCCCGGCCTCGCCAAGAATCGCCCCGGCGCCTTTGCTGAAGGCCTTGGCAACCTCCTCCGGCGGCAGGCCGGCGCCGACGCCGGCGATAAAGGTGCCGATCAGAATCGACAGGAACGGCGGCAGCCTGGTCGCGCTGATCAGCACGATAATGCTGGCGATGGCGAGCAGGACGCAGAGCATGAGGCGTGTGTCGTGGAACATCCACGCGGCAGTCGATAACTCCAAAACGGGACTCCTTGGCGAACGGCTTGGCTGATATGTTTCTTTATGTTTCTGATGGCGAGCATACCTTATAAGGGGGCCGCTATCGGTTTCCGGGTGTGGCCGCGCGAACAGTTGATATTTCCCACGTCACCTTGCAGGTCGAAAGCACGTGGCCCATTACGATGAACATGACTACGTGTATGCCCGACCGCTTGCCTGTCAGGTTTGTAATCCTGCCTCCACCCCCCTGATAAGTCGCGATAGCTACATTGCCCTCGCTGGGAACCCTCAGCGACTTCATGGGCGTGGAACTGTCGTTATGTACATTACCGTTGGAACATTGTTGGGGGCTGCGGCGTTGTGGATAACCGCAAGTGTTGCCCAGGCGCAAACCCTCACCCTCGATGCAGCGCTGCAGACCGCCTTTGCCAACAATCCGGATCTGGCAGCTGCGCAATGGGAAATCGATATCGCCCGCGGCGGTCGCCAGCAGGCCGGGTTGATCCCCAATCCGGTTGCCTCCTGGGACGTCGAAGACACGCGCCGTAATGCCCGTACCACCACCGTCAAGCTCAGCCAGACCCTTGAACTGGGCGGCAAGCGCGGTGCGCGGATTGACCTGGCGACCCAGGCCCAGGTCGCTGCGGCGCTGACGTTGGAGCAGCAGCGCAACAGCCTGCGCGCCGATGTGATCGACCGCTACTACGGCGCCCTGCGTGCCCAGGAACGGCTGGATCTGGCGCAACGCTCCCTGGCGCTTGCCGAGCGCGGGCTGGTGATTGCAAACGGCCGGGTTACCGCCGGCAAGTCGTCGCCGGTGGAAGCCACCCGAGCACAGGTGCAATTGTCGGAGATTCGCCTGGAGCTGAATCGTGCGCAGGTCGGCCTCAACGATGCCTACCGCCAACTCGCCGCCAGCACCGGCAGCGCCGCCCCGGACTTCGACGCTGTCGCCGCGCAAAACCGGCCCGTGCCGTCGCTGCCGCCCCGCGCACAACTGCTGGCACGGGTCGAGCAAACTGCGCAATTGCGACTGGCCGAACTGCGTATCCGCGAGGGCGAAGCCAGCGTGACGCTGGAGAAAGCCCAGCGTATTCCCGATCTGGATGTGTCCATTGGCAGCCAGTACGACGCCAGCACGCGCGAGCGCGTAAATCTCGTTGGCGTCTCGATGCCGATCCCCGTGTTCAACCGCAACCAGGGCAACGTGCTCGCCGCCAACCGCCGCGCCGACCAGGCGCGCGACCTGCGCAACGCCGTCGAACTGCGGCTGCGCGCGGAAACCCTTCAGGCCCTGGCCTTGTGGCAAACCGCCAATACCGAAGTGCACACCTTCAACCAACAAATCCTGCCCGCCGCGCAAAGCGCCGTGGACAGCGCGACCCGTGGCTTCGAGATGGGCAAGTTCAACTTCCTCGACGTGCTCGACGCCCAGCGCACCTTGATTGCCGCCCGTACCCAGTACCTGACGGCCACCGCCCAGGCGATCGACGCCTGGGTGCGCCTCGAACGGATATACGGCGATCTCGTCCAGTTTTGATTTTTCAGGAGCAACCCATGAACAAACCACACGGTGTGGCGCTTGCCATCGCCCTGATACTGGCCTGGCCGGTAGCCGGCTTTGCCGATGGCGACGAGGAGGAGGGCACGCTTGAACTCACCGAACAGCAGGTCCAGGCCGCCGGTATTCAGCTTGCCAGGGCCCAGCCCCGCCCGATCAGTACGCTGCTGACACTGCCGGGCGAAGTGCGTTTTGACGAAGACCGTACCTCGCACATTATTCCGCGGGCGGCGGGTGTGGTGGAGTCGGTGAGCGTCAACCTTGGCCAATCGGTGAAGCAGGGGCAGTTGCTGGCGGTGATTGCCAGCCAGCAGATTTCCGATCAACGCAGCGAGCTGGCCGCCAGTGAGCGGCGGGTCGAGCTGGCGCGCATAACCTTCCAGCGCGAACGTCAGTTGTGGCAGGACAAAATCTCTGCCGAGCAGGACTACCTGCTCGCACGCCAGACGTTGGCGGAGGCCGAGATCGCGCGCAATAACGCCCGCCAGAAGATGACCGCCCTCAGCGGCAACGCGGGCTCGGCCGGCGGCAATCGCTATGAACTGCGCGCCCCGTTCGCCGGGGTGGTGGTGGAAAAACATCTGGGTGTCGGCGAAGTGGTCAGTGAGACCAGCAATGCCTTCACCCTCTCGGACCTGTCCCAGGTGTGGGTTACGTTCGGGGTCTTTCCCAAGGACTTGAACAAGGTCCGCGCTGGCAAGCCGGTGATCGTCAGCTCCACGGAAATGGACACTCGGGTGCAAGGCACCGTGGCCTATGTGGGCAACCTGCTGGGCGAACAGACGCGTACCGCCACTGTGCGTGTCAGTGTGCCCAACCCTGACGGCGCGTGGCGCCCGGGCCTGTTTGTGAGCGTGCAATTGGCCACCGACACCACGCAGGCCAGCGTCACCGTGCCACAGGAGGCGATCCAGACGGTCGAGGACAAACCTTCGGTATTCGAGCGTACCCCGAGCGGCTTCATCACCCGCCATGTGGAGCTGGGCATGCGCGAGAACGGCTACGTCGAAGTGCGCCAGGGGCTCGACGCAGGCACGCAGGTGGCCACGGTCGGCAGCTTTATCCTCAAGTCCGAACTGGGCAAAGGTTCGGCCGAACACGGCCATTGATTCCGCGAGTGATTTTTCATGTTTGAGCGCCTTATTCAATTCGCCATCGAGCAGCGCATCATTGTGCTGTTGGCGGTACTGTTGATGGCCGGTGTCGGCATCGCCAGCTATCAGAAATTACCCATCGACGCCGTGCCCGACATCACCAATGTGCAGGTGCAGATCAACTCGGCGGCGGCGGGCTTCTCGCCGCTGGAAACCGAGCAGCGCATCACCTTTCCCATTGAAACCGCCATGGCCGGGTTGCCGGGCCTGCAGCAGACGCGTTCGTTGTCGCGTTCGGGGTTGTCGCAGGTGACGGTGATTTTCAAGGACGGCACCGACCTGTTCTTTGCCCGGCAATTGGTCAACGAGCGTCTGCAAGTGGCCCGCGATCAATTGCCCGAAGGCATCGAGAGCACCATGGGGCCGATTTCCACCGGGCTTGGGGAGATCTTCCTGTGGACCGTGGAGGCCGAGGAGGGCGCCCGCAAGGAGGACGGCACGCCCTACACGCCGACGGACCTGCGCGTGATCCAGGACTGGATCATCAAGCCGCAACTGCGCAACGTGCCGGGCGTGGCGGAGATCAATACGATTGGCGGGTTCGCCAAGGAATACCAGATCGCCCCGGACCCCAAGCGCCTGGCGGCCTACAACCTGACATTGAACGACCTGGTCACGGCGCTGGAGCGCAACAATGCCAACGTCGGCGCCGGCTATATCGAACGCAGTGGCGAGCAGTTGCTGATCCGCGCACCGGGGCAGGTGGCGTCCATCGAGGATATTGCCAATATCGTCATCACCTCGACGGAGGGCACGCCGATTCGCGTGCGCAATGTGGCGCAGGTCGAGATCGGCCGCGAACTGCGCACCGGCGCAGCCACCGAGAACGGCCGCGAAGCGGTGCTGGGCACGGTGTTCATGCTGATCGGCGAGAACAGTCGCAGTGTGTCCCAGGCGGTGGCGAAGAAACTCGAGGAGATCAACCGTTCGCTGCCCGCAGGCGTGGTAGCGGTTACCGTCTACGACCGTACCAACCTTGTCGAAAAAGCCATTGCCACGGTCAAGCGCAACCTCTTCGAAGGGGCGCTGCTGGTGGTCGCGGTGCTGTTTCTGTTTCTGGGCAATATCCGCGCGGCGCTGATCACTGCGATGGTCATTCCGCTGGCGATGCTGTTCACGTTCACCGGCATGTTCACCTACAAAGTCAGCGCCAACCTCATGAGCCTTGGCGCGCTGGATTTCGGCATTATCGTCGACGGCGCAGTGGTGATCGTCGAGAACTCGATCCGCCGCCTGGCCCATGCGCAACATCGACACGGCCGCCTGCTGACCCGCAGCGAGCGCCTGCACGAGGTATTCGCCGCCGCGAAGGAAGCGCGGCGGGCGCTGATCTACGGGCAACTGATCATCATGGTGGTGTACCTGCCGATTTTTGCCCTCACCGGCGTGGCCGGGAAGATGTTCCACCCGATGGCGTTCACTGTGGTCATCGCCCTGTTGGGCGCGATGATCCTGTCGGTGACCTTCGTGCCGGCGGCGATTGCGCTGTTTGTCACCGGCAAGGTCAAGGAAGAGGAAAATCTGGTGATGCGCAGCGCGCGTCGGGTGTACGCGCCAGTGCTGGACTGGGTGATGGCGCGTCGGCCGCTGGTCTTCGCACTGGCGGCGCTGACCATTGTCGGCACCGGTCTGGTGGCCAGCCGGATGGGCAGCGAGTTTATCCCCAGCCTCAGCGAAGGCGATTTCGCCCAGCAGGCCCTGCGCGTGCCCGGCACCAGCCTCACGCAATCGGTGCAGATGCAGCAGCAACTGGAAAAGACCTTGCTGGCACAAGTGCCGGAAATCGAGCGGGTGTTCGCGCGTACGGGCACGGCTGAGATTGCGTCCGACCCGATGCCGCCGAATATTTCCGACAGTTACCTGATGCTCAAGCCAAAGGAGCAATGGCCCGACCCCAATAAATCCCGTGAGGCACTGATCGCCGATATTCAGCGCGCCAGTGAAATAGTGCCGGGCAGCGCGTATGAACTCTCGCAACCGATCCAGCTGCGCTTCAACGAGCTGATCTCAGGCGTGCGCAGCGATGTAGCGGTGAAGGTGTTTGGCGATGACATGGCGGTGCTCAACAGCACCGCCGGCGCGATCGCCGGGACCCTGCGCGGGATTGATGGCGCTTCGGAAGTCAAAGTAGAGCAGACATCCGGCCTGCCGGTGCTGACGATCAATATCGACCGCGAAAAGGCGGCGCGTTTTGGCCTCAATACCGGTGATGTGCAGGACACCATTGCCGTCGCAGTCGGTGGTCGCAAGGCCGGTACGCTGTACGAAGGTGACCGCCGATTTGACATGGTCGTGCGCTTGTCCGACACGCTGCGCACCGATATCGACGGGCTGTCACGCCTGTTGATCCCGGTGCCGGCGTTGGCGGGCAGCCCTTCCGGGCAACTGGGATTTATCGCGTTGTCACAGGTGGCCAGCCTCGACCTGCTACTGGGCCCCAATCAGGTAAGTCGCGAGAACGGCAAGCGCCTGGTAATCGTCAGTGCCAACGTGCGCGGGCGCGATATCGGTTCGTTTGTGGAAGAAGCCGAGGCCGCAATCAGCGGCGAGGTGAAAGTGCCCGCAGGTTACTGGACCTCCTGGGGCGGCCAGTTCGAGCAACTGAAGGAGGCCTCCGAGCGGCTGCGCATCGTGGTGCCGGTGGCATTGCTGCTGGTGTTCGGCCTGTTGTTCATGATGTTCAACAACATCAAGGACGGCTTGCTGGTGTTCACCGGGATTCCGTTTGCGCTGACCGGCGGGATCATGGCCCTGTGGCTGCGCGATATCCCGCTGTCGATCTCGGCGGGCGTGGGGTTTATCGCGTTGTCTGGCGTGGCGGTGCTCAATGGCCTGGTGATGATCGCCTTTATCCGCAATCTGCGCGAAGAAGGGTATTCGCTGGCGCTGGCGATCAACGAAGGTGCGCTGACGCGCCTGCGCCCGGTATTGATGACTGCGCTGGTGGCGTCTCTTGGGTTCATCCCCATGGCCCTGGCCACCGGCACCGGTGCCGAGGTGCAGCGGCCGTTGGCCACGGTGGTGATCGGAGGGATCATTTCATCAACGTTGCTGACATTATTGGTGCTGCCGGCGCTGTATCAGTGGGCGCACCGCAAGGACGAGGAAACACCAGTCGAAACTGCGTAAATCCACTTGGCTGGCTGTGTACGTCGGCCTGCCCCTGGTGCAGGGTCATGATCGACTGCACGATGGCCAGGCCCAGGCCAGTGCCGCCCTCGGTGCGCGCGCGGCTGCTGTCGGCGCGGTAGAAACGCTCGAACACATGCGGCAGGTGATGGGCTTCGATGCCTGCCCCCGCGTTGCTAACCAATACGCAGATGCTGTCGGCGCCTGCTTCTACGCTCAGAGGCACGTACCCACCCTCCGGGCTATGGCGAATTGCGTTGGACAGCAGGTTCGAGAGCGCACGTTGAATCATCAGGCGGTCACCCTGTACCTGGGCATTTCCGCTCAGGGAGAGGCTCAGGTGCTTTTCTTCGGCGCTGAAGGCGAACAGTTCCATTACCCGCTCGGCTTCCTGCGCCAGCGACACCGTGGTGAACGACGCGCGGGCGGACGGATGGCTGACTTGCGCCAGAAACAGCATGTCGTAGACGATGCGTGCCAGGCGCTCCAGCTCTTCCACGCTGGACTCCAGCGCCGCTTTGTAGGCCTCTGGCACTCGCGGGCGCGAGAGGGTTACCTGGGCCTTGCCCATCAGGTTGGTGAGCGGCGCGCGCAATTCGTGGGCAAGGTCGTCGGAAAACTGCGACAGCTGCTGCACCCCCGCGTCCAGCCGGTCGAGCATTACGTTGAACGCCTGCGCCAACTCCGCCAGCTCCTTTGGCAGGTTGTCCACCGCCAGACGATGCGTGAGGTCCTGGGTGGTGACTTTGGCCGCGACGTGGCTGAACTGCTTCAAGGGTGCCAACCCGCGCTGTACCAGCCACCACGCACCCAGGCCGATCAGCACCAGCAGCAACGGCAGCACGAACAGGGTGGAGCGCAGATAGGCACTGAGCAGCGCTTGGTCATCGGCACGGTCTCGCGTCAGCAGCACCCGCACATTTTCGCCGCTGCGCAGGCGCATCAGGCGTGAGGCACCGAGCTGCTGGTTGCCGCGCCCGTCGGCCCATGTCAGGTAGCCGAGGGTTTCACTGGCAGTAAAGTCTGTCATCAAGGGTGCCTGAACCCTGGTGCCAACACTGAGCAACACGTCGGTGGTCGGCAATGGCCCGACGATGGTCAGGTAGAAATTATCGTGGCCCATCACCAGGTCCGGCAGAGGATGGTTGCGCGTTGCAATCTCGCGCGTGTTGAGGTTCATGGTCAGGCTGTGCTGAATCAGTTCCATCTTGTTTTCCAGACTCTTGCGCGCCATTTTTTCCAGTTCGTGATCGAGCACCAGAAAGGCCAGAGTCGCCAGCAGCAGCACCAGACCCGCGCCCATCAGGCTGACCATCAGCCCCAGACGCGTCGACAAGCTGCTGGTTTTCATTGGCGTGCCTCCAGCACATAGCCCACGCCGCGAATGGTATGAATCAGCCTGACCTCGCTCTGGTCATCGACCTTGGCGCGCAGGCGGCTGATGGACACTTCCACCACGTTAGTGTCGCAATCGAAATTCATGTCCCACACCAGGGAAATGATCTGCGTGCGGGTCATCACCTCGCCGGTCTGGCGCATCAATACATGCAGCAGGGCGAACTCCTTGGTGGTCAGGTCGATACGTCGGTTGCCGCGGTACGCTCGATGCCTTCGCGGGTCCAGCTCCAGGTCCGAGACGCGCAGCACCTCCGGCAGCGGGATGTGTTCGCTGCGGCGCAACAAGGTGCGCACACGGGCCAGTAATTCAGGAAATTCAAAGGGCTTGACCAGGTAGTCGTCGGCGCCCATGTCCAGGCCCTTGATCTTGTCTGCCAGACGCCCGCGTGCCGTCAGCATCATCACTCGCTGGTTGCCGTCGCGGCGTAATTGCTCAAGCACGCCCCAACCATCGGTGTTGGGCAAATTGACATCGAGGATCACCAGTTCGTAGCTGTGTTGCCGCGCCAGGTGCAAGCCATCGATGCCGCTGGCGGCGCAGTCGACGACGTAACCGCTTTCGGTCAGGCCTTGCTGCAGGTAGTCGGCGGTTTTCTGCTCGTCCTCAACAACCAGGATGCGCATAGGGATTTTCCTTCAAGAATAGGGAAATGATATGGCCTCACAAAAGGCTCTGAGTAAGCTGTAGGGGAAGTCTCAAACGTGAAGAGGCTTTAGGGTCAAGCGATGTAAGGCCGGTGTGACATTTGGCCGCTGAAGTTCAACGCAAAAAAAACGCCCCGGCGGGGGCGTAAATATTCATCTCTGTTCCAAAGGAGCTATACAAAAGCCGCAGAGATGAAGGATGTCGAGTAAGCGAGTTTAAAAATTACAACTTAACGAGAAGGTGAGTCCGATATTACAGTTCTGACAGAACTTTAGCGCGTCAGCAGATATAGGGTATCGGTAAATGAATGTAAGGCGCCGGTTCAGAGTATGGCTAATGGGTATTCGACGATAAGGCGAACTTCTTCCAGGTCTGCGTCGAACGCACTTGAACGGATGGTGGCCTGACGCAGCCTGAGGGATAAATCCCTCAAATTGCCGGTTTGCACCACGTACCTGGCTTCCACATCCCGTTCCCAACGGCTTTGCCCGGTCAGCGGGTTGCCTGCCGCATCATTGCGCACATAGACCGAATTGGCGTTGCTATAGTCGGCGCCCGAGCCTCTGCCGTAGCGGGTCATGAACGACAGGCCGGGGATGCCGAAGGGTTGCATGTCCAGGTCGTAGCGCACCATCCATGAGCGCTCCTTGGGCGAGTTGAAGTCGCTGTACTGCATGGAGTTTTCGAGGATGTTGGAATCCGACTGACGCAGGTAATCGAAGTCGTTGTCGCCGTTGTTGCGCTGGTGAGAAACGGTCACACGATGGGCGCCGACCCTCACCCCCAGGCGCGCGCTCCAGATGTTGTTGTTCAGTTCCCCTCGCAGTTTGCGGCCTTCGTCTTTCACGTTGTAATAGTTGAAATTGCCAAACAGCGACACGTCCTCGCCCAGTGGATAGCTGGCGGTAGTGCCGAAGTAGTACTGGTCCCAGGCATCCTTCAGGCGACTGCCATAGACGCTCGCGCTCAGGTGCGGATTGAACTGGTAATCGCCGCCGAAATAGCCAACCCAGGGTGAATCGACCTTGCCCGCGTAAAACGTGGCGAACTCTTTGTTCCGGCCGCTCTGGGAGGGCTGGCTCATGCCACTCAATTGCCCGCCCTGCAGGCTCAGGCCTTCAATACTTGTGTTCTGTACGGTGACGCCGCGAAAGCTTTCCGGCAACACGCGCGAGTCGCCGGCCGCCACGACGGGCGTGTAGGGGAACACATCGCCGGCCTTGATCACGGTGTCCAGAAAGCGCAGTTTCGCCGCACCACCCACCTTGTTGTAGGTGCTTTCCGGGCGGTTGCTACTGTCTACCGGCATTACGCTGAATGAGCCCTTGCCGCCACTGCGGCCCCTGCCCGAATCGAGCCTGAGGCCATGCATGGCAAACGCGTCCAGGCCAAAGCCCACGGTGCCCTGGGTAAAGCCGGATTCGAATTTGCCGATCAGGCCCTGGGCCCAGGCTTCGGAATAACCATTGCCGGTAGGGCTGGATCGACCGTTGCGATCATCGCGGTTGAAGTAAAAATTACGCATCAACAGCTTGACGCTGCTGCCTTCGATAAAGCCTTCGGGATGCTCCTGTGCCGCCACCGCTGCCAGCGGCAACGCGGCGCATAACGAAAGAGGCAGAGTCATGTTGAGGATATTCATGTTCGCTCCTGGGTCTGGCAATAACCAGCTTCTTATTTATGAGAGTGGGCGTTGTAGTGCCCAGAGCGATAGTTGCAAACGACGAATAACGGCTGAGTGGCGCAAACATTACGATCTTGGAAAGTTACTGTTATCTATCAAATAAGTAATCTTGCAGCGAACCTGTCGCAAGGGTGATCTGGATAGTCTCGACGCTGAACTTTTCAGTCGAGGGACGTGTGATGAACTTACAGACAGTTGGCCTGGGATTGCTCGTTGCAATGCTGTCATTTGGCGCAGTGGCGGACGGCAAGCGCACTTATGCGTTGCTTCTGGAAGGTAACGAGGACGCCATGGCGGCTTACGCTGAGAAAAGAGGCCTGCCGGCACCTCAGGTGCAGGTGTACCGCTACGGCATGAATCTGGATATTGCCAAGGTGGTCAACATCTCGCCGCCAATTCGCTCGTGCAACGCGGTGCCGTCACGCATGACCTATTGGGATTCGGTTGGCAAGCTCAATACCCTGGAGTATCAAGTGATGGGCGTATGCCGCATGAAGTGATGCCGCTTGAGTCTCAGCGGCCCAGCATCTTCACCCAGCGCGACGGCGGCATGCCGTAGGTGCTGCGAAATTGTCGGGTCATGTGGCTCTGGTCGGTGAAGCCTGCCGTCAGCGCCGCATCCACCAGCGACTGGCCCTGGGCAAGCAGGTTACGCAGCAGATCGAGTCGACGCATGGTCAGGTAGCGATAGGGGCTGGTACCGAACAGCAGGCGAAAATCCCGCGACAGGGCCCAGCGGTCGCGGCCGGCATGGTCGGCCATTTCATCCAGGGTAATGCTGCGGCCCAGGGCCCCGTGGATAAATTCCCGGGCCCGCTCGGCGGCGACATAGTCGAAGGACTTGCGGCTGATGATCGCGCCCGACGCAGCGCTCAGCGCATGTGCCAGGTCGAACAGGGCATCCTGCTCCTGCATCGGGTCAATCGGGCAGTCCAGGCCTTGCAGCAGCACTTCGCTGGCACGCAACAGACGCGGATCAGTCGACAGGCCGCTGTGGATAAACGGCAGTGGCCGGCCGCCGAGAATCTGCTGGATCAGCGCAGGCTCCACGTAAATCATGCGGTACTTGAAACCTTCCACACTGCTGGCGCGGCCGTCATGGGTTTCATCGGGATGAATCACCATGGTTGTGCCCGGCAGGCTGTGGATCATGCAGCCGCGGTAGTGATAACTCTGCACGCCAAACAAGGTACGCCCGATGGCGTAGGTGTCATGGCGATGCGGGTCGAACGCAAAGCCGGCAAAGTATGCCTCGATACGGTCCAGGCCGCTGCCGTGCGGCGCGCGGTGAAGCCAGTCAAGGGGGCCGGTTGATTTACCCATGATGATTGCCACGAGAAGAGATGGAATGACGTTAACCCAGTCTGCCGCTGCTTGTCTGTGCGGGTCTTGAACGATTGTGCAGGGGCAGAGCCCATGGTAAGAAGCCCTACGTTCAACACTGAGGCCGGGTCATGAGCAAGTTGCGGGTAGGTATTATTTTTGGTGGCCGATCGGCTGAGCATGAAGTGTCGCTGCAATCGGCGCGCAACATCGTCGATGCCCTGGACCGGTCGCGCTTCGAGCCGATCCTCATTGGGATCGACAAGGCCGGGCACTGGCACCTGAACGACACCTCGGACTTTCTGATCAATCAGGAAAACCCGGCCCTGATCGCCCTCAACCAATCCAATCGTGAGCTGGCGGTCGTGCCTGGCAAGGCCAGCCAGCAAGTGGTGGAAACCTCCGGCCAGGGGCTGCTGGCACCTATCGATGTGATTTTCCCCATCGTCCACGGCACCCTTGGCGAAGATGGCTGCCTGCAAGGCTTGTTGCGCATGGCGGACCTGCCCTTCGTCGGCGCCGACGTGCTTGGCTCGGCCGTGTGCATGGACAAGGACATCAGCAAGCGTCTGCTGCGTGACGCCGGCATTGCCGTCACCCCGTTCATCACGCTGACCCGGCGCTCCGCGGCGCGTACATCCTTTGCCACGGCGGTGAACACACTCGGCCTGCCGATGTTCGTCAAACCCGCCAACCAGGGCTCGTCGGTGGGCGTCAGCAAAGTTGCCGACGAAGCCGAGTACCACGCCGCGGTAGAACTGGCGCTCGGGTTTGATGAAAAAGTGCTGGTGGAATCCGCCGTCAGTGGCCGTGAAATCGAATGCGCGGTGCTGGGTAACGAACACCCGATTGCCAGCGGTTGCGGCGAGATCGTGGTGAGCAGCGGCTTCTACTCCTACGACAGTAAATACATCGACGAGCATGCCGCGCAGGTGGTGGTGCCGGCGGATATCAGCGTTGAAGCCTGCGAGCGCATTCGCAGCCTGGCGGTCGAGGCGTTCGAGGTGCTGGGTTGCGCCGGGCTGGCGCGAGTTGACGTGTTTCTCACGGACGACGGCGAAGTACTGATCAACGAAGTCAACTCACTGCCCGGCTTCACCCGCATCAGTATGTACCCCAAGCTGTGGCAGGCTGCCGGGATGAGTTACAGCGAACTGGTGAGCCGGCTGATCGACCTGGCGCTGGAGCGGCATGCGGGACGCAAGGGCTTGAAGATCAGTCGCTGACAGCTGTGTGGCGAGCGGGCTTGCCCTAATGCCGTTCAGTTAAGCGCAGATTCCCTGTGGCGAGTAGGCTTGTCCTGCGTTGGGCTGCGCAGCAGCCCCAAAGCCAGGCGCTGAGCCGTATCAGGTACACCGCGTTTTGCTCGATTGGGGGCGCTTCGCACCCCAACGCGGGACAAGCCCGCTCGCCACATGGGGGAGCAGGTTTTGCACAGTTTATGGCCTTAGCTCAGTCACCCAAGGCTTCACCCTCACGCCGAGGGTCCGCGCCGCCGCTCAGCGACACTTTTCCCTGGGCATCGCGCGCGCGAACAATCGCCTGCACGCCGCTGGTCATGTCGATCTCGCTCAGTGCATGGCCTTTTTCCTTCAATGCCTTTTTCGTGCCTGGGCTGAACAATCCGGCCTCCAGTTCCGTCGCGCCATTGCGGCTGCCGAAATTGGGCAGGTTAATGGCGGCTTGCGGGTCAAGGTTCCAGTCGAGCATTGCCACCAGCGTCTTGCTCACATATTCGATGATCTGCGAGCCGCCGGGCGAGCCCAGCGTGGCCAGCAATTCACCGCTCTGGCGGTCGAATACAAGTGTGGGCGCCATGGCCGAGCGCGGACGTTTGCCAGGCTGCACACGGTTGGCAACCGGCTGACCGTGCTCTTCGGGGATGAACGAAAAGTCGGTCATCTGGTTATTCAGCAAGAAGCCCTGGACCATCACATGGGAGCCAAAGGCCGCTTCCACCGTGGTGGTCATCGATACGGCGCCGCCCAGGTCATCCACGGCCACCACCTGTGAGGTGGAAATGCGCAGCGGCGACCGGTCCGGCGCGTAGGCCACCTGGATGCCCGCCGGCTGTCCCGGTTTGGCGATCCCCATGCTGCGCTCACCGATCAGGTCGGCACGCCGCGCCAGATAATCCGGCGCAACGAGACCGGCAACCGGCACCGGCACAAAGTCCGCATCGGCCACATACTGCGCGCGGTCGGCAAACGCCAGGCGGCCGGCCTCGGCAAGCAGGTGCACGGCCTGCGGCGTGGGTTCGAACCCGGCCGGGGTGGCAAGCTTGACCGGGGTCATCGGCGCGAGGGCCTGGCGCGGGTCGCGGGTTTCCAGCGCCTGCAAGGTGCCGAGGATCTGCGCCACCGCAATCGCGCCGGACGACGGCGGCGGCATGCCACAGATTTTCCAGCGCTTGTAGTCGGTGCACAGCGGCGCCCGCTCCCTGGCGACGTAACCCGCGAGGTCGGACTTGGACAAGCCACCTGCATTACGGTGGCTCTGCACCTTGCGCGCAATTTCTTCGGCAATCGGACCACGGTACAGCGCGTCCGGGCCTTCCTTGGCGATGCGTTTGAACACAGCGGCCAGCGCCGGGTTTTTCAGCACAGTGCCGGTATCTTTCGGCGTGCCATCCGCCTTCAGGAAATAGGCGGCCATGTCCGGTGACTGCGCAATAAAACGGTCGGCCGCGATCAGGCTGTGCAACCGTGGGGAAATCGCAAAACCCTGTTCCGACAAACGAATCGCAGGCTCGAACAGTTTGGCCCATTGCAGGTGCCCGGTCTTTTTGTGCGCCATCTCCAGCGCGCGCAACACACCGGGTGTACCGACGGAGCGCCCGCCGATCTGGGCATCGGTGAAAGCCATCGGGGTGCCATCGGCGTTCAGAAAAAGACGCTCGGTCGCTGCGGCTGGCGCGGTTTCGCGACCGTCATAGGCGTGCACGTTTTCGCCGTCCCACAGCATGATGAATGCGCCGCCGCCGATGCCGGACGACTGCGGCTCCACCAGGGTCAGTACGGCTTGCATGGCAATCGCCGCGTCAATCGCCGAGCCGCCCTGGCGCAGCATCTCCCGCCCGGCTTCGGCGGCCAGCGGGTTCGCGGCGGCCGCCATGTGGCGTTCGGCATGGCGCAGGGTGAGGTCGTTGCGATAACCCGATCCCGACTCCGGTGCGGGAGGCGGTTCGTTGAGCGCGGTGTGACAGGCCGACAGGGCGAAGGCTGCGGCGATGATCGACAAAGGGCGGCGGGAAATTGAAAACACGTGTTGAACTCCGTTTACGTTGAGAATGCTCGACCGTCCTTTGGGTCGTGCGTTTTACAGGTAAATCGTGCCTTGCATGTACAGCACCGCCTTGCCGGAAATAATCACGCGCTCACCCTCAAGCTCGCAGCGCAACTGGCCCTTGCGCGCACCGCCCTGCTCGGCAGTCAATTGCGATTTGCCCAGGCGTGCCGCCCAGAATGGCGCCAGTGACGTGTGCGCGGAACCCGTGACGGGGTCTTCATTGACGCCCACATTCGGCCCGAACCAGCGCGAGATGAAATCAAACCCCGTGCTTTTGGCGGTCACGGCAATGCCGCGTTTGGGCAAGCCCTTGAGGCTTGCAAAATCCGGCGTCAGTGCAGCGACTTGAGCCTCGTCGCTCACCAGCACAATGTAGTCATCGGTGCTGAATACCTCGGCGTGCTCAATCCCCAACGCGCTCAGCAGTCCGGCGGGCGGCTCACAGCGTTCGGGTTGCCGGGCCGGGAAGTCCATTGCCAGTTCTTCGCCCTGGCGCGTCACCCGTAGCTCGCCGCTGCGAGTGGCGAAGCGCAGCACCTGCGGCGCATCCGCCAGCACATGGAACAATACCCAGGCTGCCGCCAGCGTGGCATGGCCGCACAGGTCGACTTCAACTGAAGGGGTAAACCAGCGCAACTCATAGTGCTCGCCACGGGGCACGAAATACGCGGTTTCCGAGAGGTTGTTCTCAGCGGCAATGTTCTGCAGTTGCTCGTCGGGCAGCCATTCGGTGAGCGGGCAGACGGCTGCGGGGTTGCCGCCGAACGGATGCTGGCTGAAGGCGTCGACTTGGTAGATGTCCAGTTTCACCGTGGGGCGCTCCATGTGGGGGAGGCAGGACACTAACAGTGGGGTTGGAGGGCGTCAAAATACAGTTGGGAAGTTTTTGTGCGCTTCAGGCACTTTTCTCAAGGCATAAAAAAACGGCCTACCTTTCGGTAAGCCGTTTTTAGTACTTGGTGGCTACGCAGGGACTTGAACCCCGGACCCCAGCATTATGAATGCTATGCTCTAACCAACTGAGCTACGTAGCCAAGTGGCGCGCATTATTCGCGCAGAACGAGAATGCGTCAAGCACTTTTGTTGAGATTTTTTCTACGCTTTCAATTGTTTAACCGGGGCTGGCGCCGCTGAAGACGGGCGATCAGGTGTGCGCGGCGATCGAGCAGGGCGGCTGACGCGCTTTGATTGGCCGGTAGTTTCGAGTTGGGCATCTTTGAAGACGAGGCGAGAGAGGGGATCGTTGCAGAGGCGTTATTAAAGAAATTCGTTTTACATTCGGTTGGGCAGATATCCCTGCCGCCCAACGCTTGCTCCCAGGCGCTTACGGTTGCAGCGGGTTATACGTGACGCGTTTAAGGTGTTCGCGCGCCCGAGACAGGCGTGAACGAACGGTACCGATGGGGATGTCCAACGCGTTGGCAGTGTCCTGATAGCTGCCGTCGGTCTCCAGTGAGGCGTACAGCGTCTTGCGCATTTCTGCAGGCAGGTGGTCGATGGCGCTCAGGGTTTTCTCCAGTCTGCGGTTGATTTCGAACTCCCAATCCAGGTTTTTGTTTTCCTCCTGTCCATGCCACAGCGACTCATCGAATTCGCAATGCACCGGTTTGGCATAGAGGCGTCGGAAGTGGTTGCGGACCAGGTTCTGCGCAATGCCGCACATCCAGGTGCTGAGGCTCGCCTGACCACTGAATCGTTCCCTGTTGCGCCATGCCTCCAGGTAGGTGAGTTGCAGGATATCGTCGGCATCTTCGGGGTTAAGCACGCGTTTGTGAATAAAACGTCGGAGTTTTTTCTGCTGTTCGTCCGTCAGTTGGAGCATGAATTGAGGCGAGTTACCAACGAGCTGCGCTAAAGCTTCAATAGGGATATTCACGATTTTTTCCTCAGGGTAAACGCGATCGAAAAAATTTCGATGGAAACCCCTTTAGCACTGGCTGTGCCAAACGGAAAAAACATGCAACATCATGATTTTTATAGGTAAATATATTGAAATGCCGCGTTTTTACGCAGCAACTTGCAAAAAGTACCGATGGCGCGTGCCAGTCTTGTCAAACGCATCGATAGACGCGTTTTGATGGAACTGCATCGGCGGGCGTAACCACACACGAAGCACACTCTTCCTGTATTGGCATGCCCATGAAAGTCGAATCTCCCAACGATGTGTCATCTGCCCGGCATCTGGATCAGTCCGCCACTTCGCTTGTCTCCGCGTCCGCGCTGGCGAAAGTCGATGAGCTTGTCCAGATCTTCAACCATGAGGTTCTTGCCGTTAACCAGGCCCAGCAGGCCATGGCGATACGCATACCTCCCTCCGCGCAGTTGACGCAGCTTTACGATCAGCTGGGTTATCCGGCCCAGGAGTCGTTGGCAGCCATTTCGCGGCGGTTCAGGCAGCAGTTGCAGCACAACGTCAGTGTCGACAAGTGGGTGGAACTTGCCGAGGGGGATCCCGCGCGTGCGTTCGTGGTGCTCAAGCATCTGGAAGTGCATTTGGACAGTGAGGCACGCCCCTCCGAAGCTGCGAGGGCGCGGGAGGCCATTGCCCTGTTGTCGGTGGGTTTCAAGGGGGAAATCCAGGCGGGCCTTACATTCGCCGGTGCGCTGCTGAAGGCAGGTGGCGATCCGCAAGAGCGCCAGGCGCTGCGTACGCTCTATTATGCCAGCATCTCCACGCGCCAATCCCTGGCGACGATAATGCAGGCCTTGCTGGGCGAGTACGGTGGCGACACGTTTTCCGCCAGGCTCGGCAATATGCGCAAGGCTTTGGCTGACGACATCGCCACCCTGGTTTCGGCAATGACCACGCCCCGATTGCGCACCTTGTTACTGGCACTGCAAAGTTGTGGACAATTAGGCACGGTATTAGCCAGTTGCAATGCGGTGATTGAGCGGCTGGGCCTCGATTGCGACGGCGTAAGTCTTCTGCAGCGCCTGCTGGGATATGCCGGCAGCGGTATCGATGCAGGTGAAATCCTGCGGCTTGGGCATGATCTGGGAGGTCATCCGACGCTTCGGCAAGTGGTGCTCCTCAACGCACTTTATCCGCTGATGCGCGATTTGCCCCTTGCGTTGTGGCCGGACAGTCGAGTGCGGCAGGACGCCCTGGACTGCTTCCTGGCGGTAATGGGCGAACTGGAACGCAGTGAGCGCAAACCCTCGCGCTTTGCCGGTGACCTGGGAGCGCTGGCGTGACGGTACTGTCTACCATCAACCTGGCGTTGCTCAAAGTGGCACAGCGTGCTGAAGTGCTGGGCGCCGTGGTGGTCCTGGGCATCGTATTCATTTTTATCGTGCCGCTGCCGACCTGGCTGGTAGACATCCTGATTGCAATCAACATCTGCATATCATGCCTGTTGATCGTACTGGCGCTGTATTTGCCAGGGCCTTTGGCGTTCTCCTCGTTTCCTTCGATTTTGCTGCTGACCACCATGTTTCGCTTGGCGTTGTCGATTGCCACGACGCGTCTGATTCTGCTGGAGCAGGACGCCGGCCATATCGTCGAGGCGTTCGGCAACTTCGTGGTGGGGGGGAATCTGGCCGTCGGCATGGTGATCTTTCTGATCCTCACCCTGGTCAACTTTCTGGTGATCACCAAGGGCTCGGAGCGGGTCGCCGAGGTCGCCGCGCGGTTCAGTCTGGATGCGATGCCGGGTAAGCAGATGTCCATCGACAGTGACCTGCGTGCCGGTCTGATCGACGGTATGCAGGCACGCGATAAACGCGAGCAGTTGTCCCGCGAGAGCCAGTTGTTCGGTGCCATGGACGGAGCCATGAAGTTCGTCAAGGGGGATGCCATCGCCGGTTTGATCATCGTTGTGGTCAACCTGCTGGGCGGCTTCACCACGGGTATGTTTCAACACGACCTGAGCGCGGCCGAATCGATACAGCTGTATTCGGTACTGACCATCGGCGACGGCCTGATTGCGCAGATTCCAGCCCTGCTGATCTCCCTGACGGCCGGCATGATCATCACCCGTGTGGCGCCGGACGGACGCAACGGTGCGAGCAATATGGGCGCTGAAATCGCCCGGCAAATGACCAGTGAACCCAAGAGCTGGATGATTGCATCGGTCGGCATGCTCGCGTTTGCAGTGGTGCCCGGCATGCCTACCCTGGTGTTTATCCTGATCTCGGCGGCCACCGGCTCCCTGGGCTATTTCCTGATGCGTCAGCGTCAACGCGAAGAAAAGCCCAAGGAGGACGTTGCCAATGTGGTGCGCCCCGAAGAGAACGGTAATGAGGACTTGCGTGGGTTCGATCCATCGCGGCCTTATTTGTTGCAGTTTCCTCCGTCCTTACGGGGGACGCCTGAGGTTACGGACCTTATTCACGGGATCCGCCAGGCACGAAATTCGCTGGTCGCCAATATTGGCCTGACCTTGCCGCCGTTCGAAGTCGAGCTCGACGACTCGCTGGCCGCCGATGAAATGCGTTTTTGTGTGCACGAGGTACCGATGGTCAAGGCCTCGGTGGTCACGCTCGTTGCCGTTGAACGTAAGGCGCTGGCGGTCGAGCCGGAGCACGCGATACCAGGACTGGCCGAGCGTGATGAGCAGGATTGGCTCTGGTTGCCACCTGATGATCCGCTGCTTGCCGACCCCGCGCTTGAACGCTTTACCGCGACAAGCCTGATCCTTGATCGCATGAGGCAGGCAATGATGCTCAGCGGACCGCAGTTCCTGGGTATTCAGGAGAGCAAGGCGATCCTCAGCTGGCTTGAGCACAACCAGTCGGAGCTGGTGCAGGAGCTGCAACGCATCATGCCGCTGTCGCGGTTTTCGGCGGTTTTGCAGCGGCTGGCCAGTGAGGGCGTGCCGCTGCGTGCGGTGCGGCTGATTGTCGAGTCGCTGATCGAGCACGGCCAGCATGAGCGCGAACCCGACGCGCTCGCCGACTATGCGCGCATTGCCCTCAAGGCGCAGATCTTCCAGCAGTACAGCGAGGACGATGGTCTGCATGCCTGGTTGTTGTCTCCCCATACCGAGAACATCCTGCGCGAGGCGTTGCGCCAGACCCAGACCGGGGTGTTCTTTGCGCTTGATAACGAAAGCAGCGCCGCGTTGGTCAACCTCCTCAACCAGGCATTCACCGTGCGCGCCAGGAGCAAGAGCGTGATGTTGGTGGCGCAGGACCTGCGCAGCCCTCTACGCGCCTTGTTGCTGGAGGAGTTCAACCACGTACCTGTGCTGTCGTTTGCCGAGTTGGCAAGCACGTCCAAGGTAAAGGTCCTGGGGCGTTTTGATCTGGGGCAGGACGAATTGATGCGCGGTGCGGCGGCATGATTTTTCACCCGGGTTCAACGCACGGGAGGGCTCGATGATGTTTGAGCTGCGAGTGCTTAATGGTCAGCGCCAGGGGGCTGCGTTACCGCTATTTGGCGAGCAGTGGAGCATCGGTGCTCACCCTGATGCCGACCTGATGCTCAACGACCCCGGTATCGCCGAGCAGCATGCGCGGCTGCGGTTGGCTGACTCGCAATGGTCGGTGCAGGCTGAAGCCGGACTGCTGCACGACGCCCAGGGGCAAGTGCTGGCACAGATTGCGAGCCTGGCGTTGAACGTCCCTTTTTCGGTAGGGGCCATTCGACTCTACGTCAGCCTGGCCGATCAACCCTGGCCTGAAACACCCGCCCCGGCCCCTGCGCCCGCGCCGCGAGCAAGCGAGGCATCACCGACGCTGCAGTTGTCCTCCATCTCCAACAGGCAGCAAAAACGCCTGATCAGCGCGGTGCTGTTGGTGGCGGTCATCGGTGTGGTGGTCAGCATGGTGTCCTCCGGAGAACGTGATGCGCAGGCTTCCCTGATGCCTCCCGTGGCGGTTAAACAACAACTGGCCTCGCCGTTTGAAGTCCGTCAGCAATTATTGAAAATGCTCAGCGAGCGCGAGTTGAGCCAAAGGGTCAGCCTGGAGGTGATCAATGGCCAGATCGCGCTCAATGGCGTTGTATCCCCGGACGATATGGAACTGGTCGCGCGCATGCTCAGCCGTTTTGGCGAGCTGTTCGACAGTGCGGTCCCGGTGATCAGTCGTGTACGCGCCCGCGATGGGGCGCTGCCGTTCAAGATCGTGCAGATCGTCGGCGGGCCGAACGGCCACGTCGTTCTCGAGGAAGGCAGCCGGCTGTTCGTGGGGGACGAGGTGGATGGTTTGCGCCTGGTGTTGATCGACAACACCAAGGTGGTTTTCGATGGCGCGCAGCGCTATGAGGTGCGCTGGTGAGTACGGAACTGCAGGCGCGTCTGGCGGCCTGGGAGCAGCGCCAGACGCGGTCGCTGGCCAACTTCACGCCGGTGACGATGCGCGGTCGAGTGCAGCGCGTGAATGGCATGCTGTTGCAATGTCGTTTGCCGGTGCTGGTCAACAAGGGGACGGACGACGAGGCCCGCGAGTTGATCCGCCAGGCGAAGGCGGCCGAGGTGCCGGTGATCCAGTGTGTCTGGCTGGCCCGTACACTCTATACACACAAACTGGGCGCTGGTATTCCCCGCGAGACCTTGCAGGCGGTGGCCTTGATCTACCGCACCTTGCGCGAGCTTGACGATGACGCCAAGCGCGAAACCCTGGAGTTGCCGGCGCTGGAGTTGCGCTGATCAGCGCCTTGCGCGCCGTCAGGCGACGCTCTTATCCATCTGCAGATCAGACGCCCGGTAACACCGGGCGTTGATCACTGAGCTTATCGTTCCAGCGAGATCGTCTGGTAGTCCGCGCGTTCGCCGGACGGGCCGGGCTCGACGCGCATCTGCGGTGGCCACCAGATCACCAGCGTGTCTTTGGTCGATTGCGGACGCGAGCAGGAGTCGCCTTTACACGTGGGGCTGCAGCCGGTGATGAGCAGCACAGCGCTGATCAGAGTGACGCACAACAAGCGGTGTTTCATGGCGTGGCCTTTTTGGCTGGAGTGAGCAAGGAGGGGCGCGGCACGCTGAGGTGTTCATCTTTAACCACCGGGCGCATGGCAATGAATACCTCGGCTTCTTCACCTGGTTTGAGCCAGGCTCGCGGCCACACGGTCACGGCCAGGGTTTGCGAGGTGCTGCATTCCTTTTCGTCGATACGCACATTGCGCTTGAGCTGGTTGCGCAGCACGACCACGGCCACATTGAACTGCGGGCCGGCGTACCACTGGCTGCGTTCGGTATTCATGGCCAGTAAGTCGCGGGTGCTGCACAAGATGTCCAGGCCCAGGGGCATTGGGGCCGGCTTGAAGGCCAGGGGCACTCGCCCGGTCACCAAATTCGCCAGCGTGCTGGTGATGTCACTGCGGTTGATGACGGGCGCGTGTTCGGCATAACGCCTGGCCAGCGGCTTGAGGGCTGCCTGCAGTTCGGCCTGGTCGTCCTGCGGCAGGTAACGTGAGGGATCGGCCTGATCACCGATCACGCGCGGGGTCAGGATGAACAGGCGTTCGCGACGATTGTTCTTGCGTTCGCTGGAGGAGAACAACACCTTGCCCAGTAGCGGTATATCCCCCAGCAAAGGGATCTTGTTGCGCCTGTCGGTGCTTTCGGTGACATGGAATCCACCGACCACCAGCGAGCGTTTTTCCGCCATCACCGCCTGCGTGCTGACATTGCCCCGGCGCACATCGGGGCCCAGGCGATTGGGGTCCGACTCGTCGAAGTTGCCGTCCTCGATGTCCACCAGCAGGTGAACCTGATGAGTGCCGCGGGTGGTAATCACCCTCGGCACCACTTGCAGGCTGGTGCCCACAGTAATGGGCAGTATAGTCGCGACCTCGGTGCCTGCTGTCAGGTACTGGGTGCGATTGAAGTCAATCACCGAAGGCTGGTTTTCCAGGGTGAGGACCGAGGGGTTGGAGACCATGGTTGCCAGGCCGCGTTGCTCCAGCGCCCGTATTTTGGCAAAGAAACGGTCACGGTTTTCGATCGACAGCTGCGATGAGCTTCCCGGTGCCAGCCTCATGTCGCTGCTGAAACGACTGTTGCCCCAGTTGACCCCGAATTCGCGCAATTGACTGCGTTCTATGTCCAGGATGATGGCGTCGATTTCCACCATTTTTCGCGCGACGTCGAGCTGGGAAATCAGCTCGCGGTACATCGCTTGCCGCTCCGGCAGGTCATAGATCAGCACGGCGTTGTTACGCACATCGGCTTCGACGCGGATTCGGCCGGACGACACGGGGGCTCGCGGGGTAAGCGTTGCGCCGGTCTCCAACGGCCCGCCGTTCGCTGTCTGGCCGAGCATCTGCCCCAGCATCGGATTGTTCAACCTTGGATAACTCGGCGTGATGGGCGACGGCTTGGATGAAGAGGACCGTGGACTCATCGTCGACAGTGTGGAAGGCGACCGAGGCTCCAACAACCCGCGCAGCATGCTGGCGACGCCAGGAATGGATATTTTCTCGCCGCGATAATCTATCTGGCGATCTCCTGCGTTGGCGAATTTCAGCGGATAGCTGAGCACGCTCTGTTTTTCGTCGGCTGATTTACGCTGGCTACTGAATTGCTTGATCTGGTCGATGTAACGCTTGGGACCGGAGACCAGCACCACGCCGTCATCGGGCAGTTCGCCCCAGCCGAAACGGCTGTCGAGCAGGCCGATATCGGTCAGGGCTCGCTTGAGGTCGGCGACGGTTTCGGCGGAGACTTCAAGGCGTGCGGACTCTTGCAGGTCCAGCGTGCTGATATAAAGCGTGTTGTTGTAGAGGTACCACTGGAAGCGGTGTTCCACCCCCAGTCTGTCGAGTAATGACTGCGGGGTATTGGCGCGTATCTTGCCATTTACGATGCCGTCCAGTAGGCCATCGATCTGCAACTGTGTGCCAAATGTCTGAGCGAAATCTTCCAGCACATCCCGCAGGGGCTTATGTTCGGCCTCGTAGGCGTAAGCGGTGTTTTTCCAGTCGGAGGGAATAGCGGCGACGGCGCTGTGAAGCGGTGCCAATAAAAAGGGCAGCGCGAGCAGGAGGCGCCATTGAGTGCGCTTAGCCTGGTGTGCGGGCGAATTTAAACGCAAGCGGGTGTGCTTGTGGGTCTTGCTATGCATGACAGGGTCTCTGTTTCAGTGCGCGAGCGCACTTGATGAAGTGAGCGTTGATTCGCACCCGGCCTTCGTCAGGCGCGCCGTTACGCTGCGCCAGGTCTCGTCTGGGTTGCATTGCGATTAAAGGGGGTTCAACCGCTGCAGCTGACTGCAATCGCGTAGCAGGGATTGCAGCAAGCAGAGGTGACCGGCGCCCGGCGAAAAGCCCGACGCGCCGTGCGGGGGGCCCGGGCTGAACTGCCCTGGAGGCTCCCGTGACGTTGCTGCCAGTCACTAGGCGACGTTGATGGCGTTTTTCAGGGTTTCGTGTTTGTAATTGACATAGACCGAGGTCACGGCGTAGCTATTGGCAACGACGATCTTCTCCTGCATAAGCTGGTCGAAGACTCTTGAGAGTTCCTCGTCGTCACCTCCAGCGGAAATATCCTCGTCGATCTGTCCAAAAGCCTTATCGGAGCGGCTCCGCTGGCGGTAGAGGCTATCAAGTATGCGGGCGTCATTATTCATTGCTTTAACTCCGGTGGGGGTCTACTCCTGTGTGGCAACTGATAGGTGTCCAGTTCCTTCGGCGGATTAATTTGTTAACAAAAAAGCAGAACAGAGTGATCATTTGATTTGGCCCTGGGGCGGGATCGGCACCAGGCTGTCCACCGCATCCGTCCAGTTGATGTGATACCCGCCATCGTCTGTTTCAACAATCAGCGACTGGGCGGCAAGCCCGGCTTCAACCCGAAGCGTCCAGGGCACATCACAGTGTTGGATGAGCCAGAGCTCGACGGATTCGCGGTCCTGCGGATTGCACAGCAAGTTGGCCTCGACCGGCGGCAATCCGGCTGCCAGTAATTTATCGAGCAGTGCACTGATGCGTTGGGCAGGTGGGGCCTCATCGAGCAAGCTTCTAATGGCCGTATTGATGACTGAGGTGGCAACGCGCTCAAGATTCTCGGCCATTGCCAGGCGTTCTGACTCCCAACGATGAAGTTGGGCATTGGCGCGTTGCCAGAACTCACTGCTGGCGTTGTCCAGCAGCTGTTGGCACTTGGCTTGGGCCTGATTTATGAGCGCCTGTGCCTGAGCTTCGGCCTGTTCAAGCATCTGACGGGCGTGGGTATGTTCGACGAGCATTTCCCTGGATATCAGCGCTGTCGGCAGGTCGTCGGGGCGGGTGTGCAGCTCAATCTTGCGGGCGCAAAACATGCTTGGCGTTCTCCGGGGGGACGTGTAGCGCATCAACGGTGGGGGTCGAGGTCGCACGCCAAATGGCGGCTTGCCATAAAATACCCAGCCGGCCTTGAGTGTCCTCAAGCTTTGGGTATTGCTCCAGCTCAAGCACCCTCTGACAGGCAAAGCTCAGGCGCAGCCGCTGCCACACCGACGGTGAAACCCACGCCCGCAGGTAGTGCAGCGGGTCGTCGATGGTTGCCGGTGTCGGGTCAGGCGGCAGTGCCTTGGCCAGGCGCTGGCACCAAAGCAGCTGTTCCTGATTGAGCCGACTGTGGTGAGGTGCGTTGTAGACCTCATTGACGAGTAGGAGTATGAGATCTCGTGATTGCGCGTCGATTTGCGCCAGTTGCAGCAGGGCCGGACTCATGGGTGGAGGAAGCTCGGGTTGGATATCGAACATCCTGCTCACCCGACCATGGTGGCTGCGTGAAAGCGCTGCTGTGTCCACAAAACCGGTTTGTGTGAGCCAGTCGATGTGGGCTTGCTGCCACGGGAAGGCCCACCACCTGACCCAATTGAGATCGTCACTCATGAGTGCGTGTTATCGCAGGGTCGTACCTTGTCTTTCGTCGCCACAGCAACCAGGCGACACCGCCCGACACGAGGACGACCAGCGGCATGAACAGGCTTATACGCCAGAATGCGAGATCGTGCTCGGGTAGCAGGAAAGGGCCGAGGTAGGCGAGTTGTTGTGTTTCCTTGTAAGCCGTGGCCGGTACGAAAACGACGGTAAGCTTTACCGTATTGTCTATCGCTGAGGCCATGCCGGGGAGGCTGCTGGCCACCATCCTGCGCACGCGCGCATTGATGTTGTCAGGGTCCAGCCGAGGGTCGTGCTTGATGAATACTGAGGCGGATGCCGGTTGTACGGGCTCGCCTGGCGCTATGCGTTCAGGCAACACCACATGCACCCGTGCGACGACTACACCGTCGATATTCGACAAGGTCGCCTCCAGCTCCTGAGACAGCGCATAGATGTAGCGTGCGCGTTCTTCCAGTGGGGTAGAGATGACGCCTTCCTTGCGAAAGATCTGCCCCAAGGTCGAGCGTGCCACCTTGGGAAGTCCCACGGCGTCCAGTGTCCGAACCGCGCGATTGATGTCACTTGCTTTGACACGAACGGCGACGCCGTCTTTTCCCTGAATCTTTTGAGCCCGGATTTGTTTATCCGCCAGTTCAGCAATGATTTCATTGGCCTCCTGTTCGGAAATATTGCGATGAAGTTCGACGCTTTCACCGCAGCCCGTCAGCATCAGCGCCAATGAAAGAAATAACAGGGTGCTTAGACGGCGGAACATACCTCTACCCCATGCTTGAAATTTTGTCGCAGGCTTTTGCGATGGCGCCAACGACCTTGATCTGGGACATCACGTTTACCTGCGACTCGGCAAGAAGTTGCGGAAACTTGCTCGCGTCCGTTGTCTGCTTGTTCTGGCTTGCGTCACGAAACCCTTTGGACAGTTGTCTCGCTATCGTCGTCGACCCCGTAGCGGCCCACGTGGAGTCGGAAGATGCGACGGCGTGCACGGTTCGTTTATCGATTTTGTCGGTCTGGTGTATTTCAGAGAGAAAAAAATTAATGTCAGACGCACGATCGTTCAGAGCAGGCGTGTCCGAGCGAGTGGTGATTTTTTCGCTTGTTGTAAACGCTGAGGGGGTGATGAACATTCGTTTCTCTCTTGTGGGTGTCGAGTGCGGCAAGCACAATTGGGAGGAAAGTCCCCTCAACGGTTGAGTTGAGAGGACCGCACCGCTTAAAAACGAATAGATTTGATATTGGTTATCGCGGCAGAGAATTTTTCATTCTCGGC
The DNA here is from genome assembly GCF_920984685.1 of Pseudomonas sp. Leaf59. Taxonomy (NCBI): domain Bacteria; kingdom Pseudomonadati; phylum Pseudomonadota; class Gammaproteobacteria; order Pseudomonadales; family Pseudomonadaceae; genus Pseudomonas; species Pseudomonas sp. Leaf59. The sequence goes on from NZ_CAKLBR010000030.1 coordinate 45,707, forward strand.
GCCTTCTTTCGCTTTCTTCACCGCTTCCCACTTTTTTTGCTCTTCGATGCCTTTTGCTGCGACATCTTGTGGGCTTGTACCCAGGCCACCTACAGACATAGTTCACCTCTTGAATAGTAATAAAGTCTGATAGTTTTTTTCACTATCTCATTTTTTTTGAGCGATTTTTTAAGTGCTCATTTCATTCGTGGTGGGAAAGAAGTGAAGCGTTCCAATTTGTCTCGGAGGTGATGCGTCTAAAATTATTTCGGCGTAATGGATTACGATTGGAAAACTAAAAATTACCGCGAGAAGGGAAATTCCTTACGCTGATTTAGATAGCGAGTTGCTTCATCCGGTGGTAGAGCGTGCGCTTGGCAATGCCCATCTCAATGGCCACGCGATCCACGCAGCGGTCGTTGCGCAGCAATGACTCTTCGATCAGTGCTTTTTCGATTTCCTGCAGACGCGCTTTCAGGCTCATTTCATGGCCTTGCGGCTTGCTCAGGGGCAGCGAGAGCGGTGGCAGGCCCAGTACGAATCGCTTGGCCGTCGAGCGTAGTTCACGGATATTGCCCAACCAGCCTTGGCACAACAGCTGTTGCAACAGCTCGGCGGTAGGTGTCGGAGCAGCGCATTCGAAAAGCTCGGCTTCTTGCTGGACCATCTGCAGGAATAACGGGACGATCCTTTCTCGCTTGTCCCGCAGGGCCGGAAGCTGAATATTGACGACATTCAGGCGAAAGAACAGGTCACGCCTGAAAGTGCCCTGTTCGACCATCTCGTGCAGCGAACTCTGGGCCGAGGCGATGACTCGCATGTCCACGGGGATGAAGCGCGTCGAGCCCAGGCGTTCCACACCGCGCGACTCCAGCACACGCAGCAGTTTGGCCTGCAGGCTCAAAGGCATGCTGTCGATCTCATCTAGGTAAAGAGTGCCCAGATGGGCGGCCTCTACAAAGCCGGCCCGGGACTGCATCGCCCCGGTAAAGGCACCGCTGTTGACTCCAAACAGTTGGCTTTCTGCGAGACTTTCGGGAATGGCCGCACAGTTCACGGCAACGAAGTTACCTCGTCGCCCCGACAAGTAATGCACTCGTTGCGCCAGCGTGTCTTTGCCTGTGCCGGTTTCTCCGAGTAACAGGATATCTATATTGAGTGGCGCAGTACGATGAAGCGTGCTTTCAATGTCTGAGCCTTCCAGGAATGAAAAATCGTTTTCAATTTCCCCAGGAAAGGAGTCCGGCATCGAAAGAGTGCTCCATTATTTATATGCAATTAAGAAAGCAGTCATCAACTGCTGGTCTGTGGCGTGTAAATTATAGATTCCGCGCGTGAGTCTTAAAGTAGGAACTTGCGCGAGTGATGTAGGATAAATTAGATAGGGGGATGTTTTATTTTTACCCGATGCTTACACGTTAAACGTTTACCTGAAGAGCCGCCCACAAAAAAGCCGATGCAGTGCATCGGCTTTTTTATTTGCGGTGTCCCGTCCTGAATAAGGTTTACACCTTCTGACCTTTCTTCAGGAGGACTCAATGGATACGGGAAAAAGGCGCAGCCAACGCGATTACACGCTAGCTTTTAAATTGTCGGTCGTAGACCAAGT
>NZ_CAKLBR010000031.1:0-46721 GCF_920984685.1 Pseudomonas sp. Leaf59
CGGGCACGGCGATCTTGATCACGGTGAAACCGTGTTCCTTGCCGGCTTTTTCGGCGAAGGCCCATTCGGTCTGGAACCAGGGCTCTTCGGCCTGTTTGACCAGGAAGCCGATTTTTACTTCTTCAGCGCAAACAGTCCCACTGAAGGCCAATGCAAACGCCACGGCGCCCAGGGTTTTCTTAAGCCTGTTTTTAACCAGCATGAACCACCTCATTCTTGTTATTGAGCAACGTTTCAGTCGTGGTACATCACAGACCGCCCGCCATCGATCATCAGGCAGGTGGCATTGATAAAGGGCGCCTCGTCGGTCGCCAGGAACAGCGCGGTCATCGCCACCTCGATGGGCTGGCCGATGCGCTTGGGCGGGTGCAGGTCGAACGCGCGCTGGCGTTCGGCGTGGGGATCGGGAAAGGCGTTCCAGTAATCGACGTTGAGCTGGGTTTCGATATAGCCCGGCGCAATCGCATTCACGCGGATGCCCTTGGGCGCGTACTCGATGCCCAGGGCGCGGGTCAGGCCGAGCAGGCCATGCTTGGCAACGGGGTACGGGAAGCAGCCGGGAATGATGTGGCTGGAATGGGTGGACGCGATGTTGATGATGTTGCCGATGCCCTGCTCGATCATGTGCGGCAACACACTGCGGCAGCCGTACCAGGCGCCGTCCAGGTCGATGGCAAAGCAGCGGCGCCAGTCGTCGTCGGTCATCTCCAGCGGGTCGCGGAATACGTTGACCCCGGCACAGTTGACCAGCACATCGACGCGACCGAAGCGCTCGATGGCCATGTCGACCAGCGCCTGCCATTGCGCTTTGCAGGTGATGTCGACCGCTTGCGCGTAAATTTCGGCGCCGCGTTCGCGCCAATGGGCAGCGACCTTCTCGACCTTGTCGGCCTGGATATCGGCGATCACCAGGCGCGCCTGCTGGGCCTGGAAACAGGCCACGATGGCCTCGCCAATGCCCTGGGCGGCACCGGTGATGATCACCACCTTGTTCTTCAGCCGCTCGCCGTAAACCGGCTCGGGCACGGCGGGGAGTGACAACGGTTGTGCCTGCATCGCTTCACCTGTTTTATTTTTGGCAGTGAGTGCTGATGCAGGCGACTATAAACCCGGAGCCTGAAATATCTCAATATATAAATTTACATCCCACATAGTGAGAAAAGACACAAGCACTGTGGGAGGGGGCTTGCTCCCGATAGCGGTGTGTCAGCTTCAGATGTACTGACTGACACTCAGCAATCGCGAGCAAGCCCCCTCCCACCGTTGATCTTCAGTGTTTTCAGAGATGTACGTCAGCCAAGGGCAAAGTCGCGCAACGCGTCGCCTTCCATGCGGTAGCGCACCCACTCTTCCTGAGGCTGGGCACCGATGGACTTGTAGAAGGCAATCGCCGGCTCGTTCCAGTCCAGCACGCTCCACTCGAAACGCCCGCAGCCATTGTCGCAGGCGATTTTGGCCAGGTGGCGCAGCAACTTCTTGCCCGCGCCGCCGCCGCGCTGTTCCGGGTTGATGTAGAGGTCTTCCAGGTACAGGCAGTTGCTGCCCAGCCACGTGGAATAACTGAAAAAGAACACCGCGAACCCAATCGGCAAACCGTCGCGCAGGCAGATCAGGCCATGGGCGGTGGCACCCTCGCTGAACAGGCTGCGTTCGATATCCACCACGCTGGCGATCACTTCATGCCGGGCCTTCTCATATTCGGCAAGCTCGGTGATGAAAGTCAGGATCTGCGCAGCATCGCTGGGCACGGCGGGGCGAATCTCGATGGTCATGGGTGAGCCTTGGCAGTTTCAAAACACACATACTAAGGCCGTTTCATGACTGAATGCAGCGCAATTCATACCGGCAGCGCCAATGCGCCGACCAGCCCCGCCGGCAACGCCAGCTCCAGGGTGCGGGCCGGCGGCTGCGACTCTGCCGACCATTCGCTCAAGCCCAGCCCCGCACATTTGAGCCGCGCCTCGCGCTCGCACCAGGCGCGGGCAAACAGACGCGCCCGCTGCGCCTGGTTCGCCGCGCACAATCGCGCCAGCACCTGCGGGCCCAGGTAATCGCTGGCAACACCGCGCCAGTCCGCAGTCTCCTGCACGGCCATTACATCCACACCCACCGGGCCATGCAGATGCACCGCCGCTACTGAAAAATCGCCGTCGTGACTGATGGACAGCCCGGCACGCGCATGCCCTGGCACCAGAATCTGCGGTGCCTGCCCGGCCCCGGCGGACGCTTCGATGCTGCAGCCCGGCACTTCCAGCAGTTGCAGGAGCACCTCACGCACGCGCGTGCGCGCCGCATCGCGCGTGGTGCCGAGCATGTGCCGCAAGCCAAGCAGCAGAATGCCGGCCTGCCAACGCGGCACCGCATCCGGCCACAGGCACACGGGCACCGGCATCAGGCGCGTGCCGGTGCCGCAGGGCAGCCCACCCAGCTGCTGCACGCCGGGATGCTCTCGCCCTTCATCACCAGGGTCAGCGGCCCCAGCCGCGCGCCGTCGCCGACCTCGGCGCTGTAGAGCACCGCACTGCGCGGCCCCATGTACACCCGTGCACCGATCAGCACACGGTCGATTTTCATCACGCGGTCTTCGAACAGGTGTGTCTGCGGGCAGGCGCCGGCGTTCAATTCGCTGTGGTCGCCGATGCTCACGCAATCAAATTCGGTGATGTCGGTGGTGTCCATGTACACGCCACGGCCGATCCTGCAGCCGAGGCCGCGAAACGCCAGCGGCAGCCACGGCGTGCCGCGCAGGTAGCTCATGAAATTGGGCGCGGCCATGCCTTCGTAAAGGCTGGTGATGCCTTCGGACAGCCACACAAAAGGCGTCCACATCGCTTCGCAGCGCTTGCGATAGCGGCCCAGCACCAGCCATTTCAACGCTGCCACCAACAGGTAGTTGCCCAGGCTGTAGGCCAGGCCGATCAGCGCCAGGTAACCGAACACCGCGCCCCAGCGTTCGTCCTGCGCCACTGGCATCAGGTCGATCATGACCGTGTAGCCCACGGCGATCACCGTGGCGTGGGGCAACACGATGCGCAGGCCCTCGATGCTGCCACGGGCCAGACGACGCCACGGCGAGGGGCGGAACGTCAGGTGGTCCGGGTAGCCACTGACCTGTTCGCGCGCCGGCAGGTTGATCGGCGGCGAGCCGAGCCAGGTGTCGCCGCTGGCAATCTCGGCGTTGTGCGGCGCGCGGGAATGCACACCGATCAGCACATTCTCGGGCAACGTCGTGCCGTCGGGAATGTAGCTGCCGTTGCCGACGAAGCTGCGGTGCGACACCACGGTCGGCTGAATGCGCATCCAGCCGCCGTCGACCTGTTCATCGCCGAGCATCACGGCGTCGGCGATAAAGGTTTCATCGCCCAGGGTCAGCATGTCGGGGATCACGCCCTGAGCGGTGGATATTTCCGCATCGCGGCCCACCTTCGCGCCCAGCAGGCGATACCACAGTGGCGCGTAAACCGTCGCATACAGGCCGGACAACACGTTGAGGCTGGCTTCCTGAATATGGCTCACCAGCCACTTGCTGCAATACACCCGGCTGTGCACCGGGTAGTTGCCCGGCTTTAGGCGCGGCAGCACGGCCCAGCGCAGCGCTGCCGAAATCAGCACCATGGCCACGATCAGCACGGCAGCAGCCGGCAGGGCCAGGGCAAAGTAACGCAGCAGTTGTACGCCCACGTTTTGCGCCTGCAGCCAGGGCAGGATCTGCTGCTCATCGAACCAATCGATAAGGAAAAACGTCGGGAACACCGGGATGAAAAACAGCGTGGCGATCAGCAGGATGCCGACCCCGTAGAACAGGTTTTCCAGCAGCAATTGCCCACGCCCCACCACCGGCCTGGGCGGCAGGCTGGCCGGGTCGAACGCGCCGATATCGACGGCAGGTGACCCGCTCCAGATGCGCTCGGCCGGCACACTCGCACCGTCGGCCAGCGCCGATTGCCCTTGCAGGTGGGCGCTGCGGCCGAGCGCCGTGTTGCCTTCCAGAATTGTGTAGGAGCCCAGGCAGGCATTGTTGTCGAGCGTGACCTGCCCAAGATGCAGTTGGCCGCGCTCGACGCGGGCGTTTTCCAGGCTCACACCGTTGCCGATGCTGACCTCATCGCCGATGTGCAACAGGTCGGGAACGCGCACGCCGAGGGAGCCGATATTGACCTCACGCCCAACCCTGGCGCCGAGCGCCCGCAGCCACAGGCTGTACAGCGAAGAGCCGCTGAGCAGGTAGACCGGCGCCGACTCGATCATGCGCGACGCGGCCCACCAGCGAAAATAGGTCAGCCCCCACAACGGGTAGACGCCCGGTTTCAGCCGCCCGGCGATCAGCCATTTGCCGGCGATGGCCAGCACGAACTGCACCAGCGTCGCCAGCAGGAATACGCCGATGGACGCCGCCGTGGCCAAGGCCACCGAGTCGCCGGGACCGCCGGTGAGGTAGTGATAGGTGAAAAACGGCGCCAGCCACTGGCTCATGCGCAGGCACACCATCGCCGGCAGCAGCGCGGCCTGGGCCAACCCGCAGCGCCAGCGCGCCAGCGTCGACGGCGGGGTCCAGGCGGCTTGTTGCGCAGCCGGTTGCGGCATGGCTTGCAACACCTGCGCAATCGCGCCGACGCGGCGCTGCTGATAGATATCGCGCACGGTGATGTGGGCGAAGCGTGGGTCGGCGCGCAACGCAGAGGCCAGTCGCGCGGCGAAAAACGAGTGGCCGCCCAGGTCGCTGAAAAAGTCGGCCTCGCGACGAATCGGCTGGCCGGGGAAGAGTGTGTGCAGGGCGGCGAACAGCGCGCTTTCGCCGGGGGTTTCCGGGCTGTCCGACTCCAGGCTCGCGCCGCTGGTGTCGACGCCGAGCGGACGTGCCTTGAGGGTTTTGCGGTCGATCTTGCCGGAAGTGAGGCGCGGCATGCTGTCGAGCAGTTCGAAGCGGCTGGGCACCATGTACGCCGGCAGGCGCGCCTGCAAGGCTTTGCGCAACTGCGCCGGCAGGCCTTCGACCGGCACGCCGCCCTCCGCCACCAGGTAGGCAATCAACTGATCCATGCCGGCGTCGTTGCGCAACAGCACCGCAACCGTGCCCACGCCTGGCTGCTGGGCAAGCAAGGCTTCGATTTCGCCCAGTTCAACGCGAAATCCCCTGATCTTCACCTGATCATCGGCGCGCCCCAGGCACACCACCTGCCCGTCGGCGTCGATGCGCGCGAGGTCGCCGGTGCGGTACAGGCGCTCGTCGTGGTAGCCGCTGGCCCAAGGGTTGTCGATGAACTTTTCGCGGGTCAGGTCCGGGCGCCCCAGGTAGCCCGCCGCCAGGCCCGGGCCGATGATGCACAGCTCGCCGGTCTGCCCGCGCGCCAGCAGGGTCGGCGTAGCGCCCGGGGCCAGGTCGGTTTCGATCACCAGCAATCCGTAGTTGGGCAGCGGCGTGCCGATGGTCACCGCAGTGCCAGGCTGCAACCGCGCCAGGCTGGCGGAAACGGTGGCTTCGGTGGGGCCATAGGTGTTGAAAATTTGCCGACCGGGTCGACTCCAACGCTCCACCAGCGATTCGGGGCACATTTCGCCGCCGAGGTTGATCAGGCGCAGGCTCGGCACGTCTTCACTGAACAGCGCCAGCAAGGTGGGCACCGCGTGCAGCACGCTGATGCGCTGGCGGGTGAGCATGCGCGGCAGGGCTTCGGGGTCGCCGGTGATGTCCTTGGGGCCAAGCCACAGGGTGGCGCCCACCAGGTAGGCAATCCAGATTTCCTCGAACGACATGTCGAAGGCCACGGAAAAACCCTGGTAGACGCGGTCGCTGGCCTGGATGCCGAGAATCGCGTTCTCGCTGCGCAGGAAGTGGCAGATGCTGCCCTGGGAAATCAGGATGCCCTTGGGTTTGCCGGTGGAGCCAGAGGTATAGATGACGTAGGCCGGATCTTCGGGCCGGGCACCGCTGCGGCGTTGCAACGCACCTTGCAGCGGCGCGAGCAGATCGTCTGCGCACCAGGCGACAAGTCCCACCTCAGCCAGCGCCGGTGCGCTGCCGTGTGCGCAAACAACGCCGACCGCCTGGGCATCCTCCATGCACACTTGCAGGCGTTCGAGCGGCGTGTCCTCGTCCATCGGCAGCCAGGCAGCGCCGGCCTTGGCGATGCCGGCCTGCATCACCAATAGCTGCATGCCGCGCGGCATCCACAGGCCGACGATCTGCCCCGGCCGCACCCCCGCCTCGATCAGCCGCGAAGCCACACAGGCGGCCTGGCGATCCAACTCGCCGTAGCTGAGCTGGCGCTCGCCGTCGATCAGCGCTACCTGCTGGGGATCACGTTTAGCGGTGGCCTCGAGCAGGTCGGCGAGCACCTCGTCACGCAACAGTTCAGGCTGGAGGGGACCGTACAACACCTCGTCAGGGCGCGTGTTTACGGGGTCTTTCAGCAAGCTCACGGTAGTCATGGCGGCAGTGTTCGCTGTGTGGGGGCCATCCGGTTAAGGCGCCGATACGTAATGTTGCGTGTCCACTTGGTATCACCCTCGATACACACCTGGGCGAATGGCCCCCCTGGGTTCTGTCTGGAATGCGACAGATACCCGAAGACCTGAACAACGCCAGAGGACTATCGCAAAGGCCAGCTGTACGGCGGTTGAACGACTGCACGTGCGGTACACAAAATCTTACAGGTGCCCTAAGACCGTTCGTCGGCATCAAGGCACGAACCGCAAAGGGGGGCTGACCAATAAGGGGTAAGGACATTAATCATATGGAGACACCCTCATGAAGAATTCCAAGTTTGCTGCCCTCGCCCTCACCGGCCTGCTGTCCGCTGCCTCGCTGAGCGCCATGGCGGCCACCGCCACCACCGGCCCGACCGACCCGACGCCGAACGCCACCACCGAGTCGCAGAAATCCATGGGCACGGGCCTGGACACCAACGGGGGCGCGGTTATCGACAACAGCAACGCCGCCGACCCGCACACCAAGGGCCACGACACCGACCGCAAGGCACCGGCCGCCGTGGGCAATGGCAAGATGGGTCCGTCGGTCAACGAGCCGAAAATCAATACCGGTAACGACTCGAACGTGCCAGGCGCGCCAAAACAACCCGCGCCTTGATGCATCGAGAGCAAGACGAACAGCCGATCATTTCCCAGTGAAGAGGTACGCATGAACGTCGATAGAAACCTTGAGAAAGAAGTCCTCACCCGCCTGTTGCACGCTCACCCGCAAGGTCTGGGCAAGGAGGTGCTGGATAACTACCGCGGCGAAAAGGAGGTTGCCAGTGTGCTGGCGTTTCTCCAGGACCGTGGGTTCATCAAGGATGGACATGTGACCACCGACGACGCCGGCGAATATTCGCTGAACCTGCCCATCAAGCTGACCGCCTCGGGCGTGGATGAAGCGCGCAAGCTTGATGGTGAAAGCACTCAGTGATCCATTGCGGGTCCGGCTGATGTAAATGATGTAAATGTGGGAGGGGGCTTGCCCCCGATGGCGGTGTGTCAGTTGGCTGATCCAGCTCTGATACACCGCTATCGGGGGCAAGCCCCCTCCCACATTGGGTTTGTGTTTAGCCGCCGAGGAAGGCGTTGAGTTCGACGGTGCCAGGTGATGTGGCCGGGCCCCAGCGTGTGACGGCCAGCGCCGCGGCGGCGTTGGCATGGCGTGCGGCCTCTGCGGGCGGCAAGCCTTTGGCCAAACCTGCGATGAACACACCCGCATGCGCATCCCCCGCGCCATTGCTGTCTACTGCCTGCACCTTGAAGCCCGGCACATGTTCAATCGCCGAGCCTCGCCCAACCCAGCAACCGTTCGGGCCATCTCGCACCACCAATAGAGTGTCTGCGCTCAGGTGCCGCTTGAGCGATGGCAACGCCGTGGCGATATCCGCCGCGCCAGTGAATGCCAGGACTTCCGGCCCGTTGCTGGTCCAGATGTCGATGCGCGGCAACAGTGTGCGCATTAGCGCCGACTCCGGCGCCTTGACCAGTGGCCCCGGGTCGAACACCACCACGATCTGCCGGGGCAATGCCAGCAGCCAGTCGATCAACGGCTGCGCCTTGCCGTCGAGCAACAGGCTGTAGCCGCTGACATACACATAGTCGTCGGCAGCGGGCACCACGCCGGCCAGGTCCTCGGCACTCAATTCCCCTTCGGCGCCCATGTGCGAAATGAACGTGCGCTCGGTGCTGGCTTCGGTCAGCGCCACGCACAAACCGGTGTCCTTGGCGCTGCTGGCCGGCAGGGCCATCTCGATGCCCTCGGCCTGCATCGCCGCGCGGGCCAGGTCGCCAAAGCGGCCGTTACCGTGGCGGCCGAGGTACACCACCGACAGACCATTACGGCGCGCGGCCGCCATGACGTTGAAGCCGCCGCCGGTTGCGAAACTGGCCGTTTGCGCCAGCACGTCACCGCCGCTGGCAGGCAGGGTGTCGAGGGCCATGACCAGGTCGACGATGACCTGGCCGGTGTGCAGCAATCTAGACATGGGCATGCTCGACCAACGCCGGACGCCGGTCAGTCGCCCCGCCCAATACCGCATAGATCCCGCCGGCCACCAGGAAGGTCACGATCCAGCCGAGGCCGTTGTGGCCCAGCCAGGAGTCGGACAACGGCCCGGCGAACCAGATGTTTTCGGCGGTGGTGCCGATGGTGGTGAAACTGAAGCCCAGCACAATGGCCACGGCCCAGGCGCCGAAGGCACGCCACTCCACGCCGCCGCGATACCAGTAGGCGCTGCTCGGGCTCACGTCCAGCAGGTCCTTGGGGCTGTAGTAATGACGATGGATCAGGTCGACCACGAAGATCCCGACCCACGCGGTGATCGGCACTGCCAGCAGCGAGATGAAGGTGATGAAGGGGCCGTAGAAGCTGTCGGCGATCAGCATGAAGTAGATGGAGCCGGCGAAGATCGCCACGATATCGACGATCACTGCGTGCACGCGCTTGACCTTCAGGCCGAGGGTCAAGGTGGTGAGACCGGCCGAGTACACCGACAGGTTATTCGACAGCAGCAGCCCGCCGAACGCAGTGATCAGGTACGGCACGGCCATCCAGGTGGGCAGCATGTCGCGGATCGCGATGATCGGGTCGGTGGCCGAGGCCAGGTCGTTGTTGCCCACCGACAGCAGGCCACCGAGGGTGATCAGCAGCACCAGCGGGATGCCTGCACCGAACGCGGCGGACGCCACCAGACGCACCGCCTTGACGCTGCGGTGCTGGTAGCGCGACATGTCGGCACCGGCGTTGGCCCAGCCGATGCCGGTGCCGGCTGCCATGGTGCCGACGCCGATGATCATCGCGCTCAGGGGTGCCGGGGTGGCGTTGAATACCGCGCTCCAGTCGATGGTGGCACAGAGGAAGCCGCCCACCAGGATGTTCAAGGCGCCGAACACGTAGGTGGCCCACTTCTGGATCACCAGCAGGGTGGCATGGCCCAGACCGGAGACCGCCAGGGTCAGCAGCACGAAGATGCCGATGAAGATCAGCGTGAGCACAGGTGCACTCTTGGCCTCGACCGGCGAGCCGAACAGGATCGAACACAGCGACAGCAGCACAAAGGCGGCTGTGGTGGTGTTGACGGTTTCCCAGCCCAGGCGCGACATCAGCGACACCAGCGTCGGGCCGATATTGCCACGCACACCGAAAATCGCGCGCGACAGGGTCAGGCTGGGCGCACGGCCACGACGGCCGGCGATGGAAATGATCCCCACCACCGCAAAGGAGCCAGCGGCGCCGAGAATCGCGACGATGATCGCCTGCCAGATGGCCAGGCCACGAAACGCCACCAGCGTGGCGCCGAGCGGCAAGCCGAGGATGCTGATGTTGGCAGCGAACCACACCCAGAACAGCTGCAGCGGATGGCCGTTGCACTCGCCTTCCGGGACCGGTTCGATGCCGCGTGTTTCCAATTGCCCGGCGCTTTGGCCGGAAGAAGGGGTGCTCATGGGGGTGCTCCTGGTGCCTGTATTGTTGTGGTTGTGGCAAATCTTCAAGTTGAAGCTGTAGTCAGCGGTCCTGACTCAATGCGATTTTTTTGATCTGTGGCGTTACCGCAATGCGAGCAGCCCCTGGACCAACGGCTGCAAGTCCAGGTCATTCACGCTCTTGACCTGTTCAATCAATGCCTGCGGCCAGCACTGCATACCCAGGCTCGCGCCGAGCATGGCGCCGAGAATGGCGGCGATGGTATCGGTGTCACCGCCCAGGCTCGCGGCCAGGCACACGGCTTCAAACGCGTTCATCGCGCCGACCGCCACCTGTTGGGCCAGGGCAAATGACACCACCACCGACTCCTGCGAAGCGACGGACGTGCCGATCAGTTCGTAGAGCAAGTCGGCGAACAGGGCTTTATCGCCGCTGCCGACGCTCAAGGTGCGTGCCCAACTGATGCGCGTGGAGATACGTCCGCCGGCGATCCAGTGGCCGTGGCCTTCGGCCTTTTGCGCGATCTGCACGCCGATGTTCAGGGCTTCGCCCAGGTCCGCACCATTGATGCCGGCCGACACCACCGCCGCCACTGCCGCCGCGCTGGAGATGCCCAGGCTGGTGTTGTGGGTGACCTGGCACGCCTGGATCACCGCCTGGATGAAGCGCGCCGGGTCGCTGATATCGGCGGCAATCCCCACCGGCGTGATGCGCATGGCCGCGCCGTTGGTGGTGCCGTAGCGCCCTGATTCTTCCGGCGTATGGCCGGCCAGGATCATGTCGATGGCGCGTTTGGTGGACGGGCCCAGCAGGTCCTGGGAGCCCTTGGCGCGCATCGCCGCTTCCCAGTCGATCAGGCGCTGGGCGAGCACGGTGGGCTCGATGTTGCCCCGACCCTCCACCAGCAATTGGCCCACCAGGATCGCCTGCTCGGTGTCATCGGTGATGGAGCCGGCGGGCATGTTCGGTGCGATGGGCTGGTCGGGCCCGGCCGCTTCAAGGGCGGTGATCGCGCCGAAGCGCTGCTGCACCTGTTCGCGGCTCAGGGACTGCGTGGGCATGCCGAGCGCATCGCCCAGGGCCAGGCCCTGGAACGCGGCGAGTGCGCGATTTTCTTGGGTCATTTTGAAGCTCCAAACTGCAGGTGCAGGCGAAAGTGCACGGGGTCGAGCAGGCTTTCGACGTACTCCATGAAACGCTCGCGCCGATCGTATGTGGTGCGCGAAGCCTTGAGAAACACCGTGCCCGTGGCGCGGCCCAGCAAGCGGGCGTCTTCATCGTTCAGGGGCTCGGCGCCTATCCATTGGTCGCCGGCGGCGCCAATGAAACCGTAGGCGGCCAGGGTGATGGTCAGGGAGTTGTCGATCAGGCCGACGCGGGGCAGGCTTTCCAGGCCACCGGACGCGGGCATCAGCGAGCGCTCCAGGGACACGGCGGTGCCTTCGGTGGTGCGCCGACGCCGGTCGAGGGCAATGAACTGGTCACTGCCGAAGCGGCTGAGCAAGTCGCTGCGGGTCACGGCTTCAAGGCGCAGGATATCGGTGTTGACCCGTGCGCCAGTGTCCGCCAGGGCCTGGGCCCAGCCGCTGTGCTGGTCCAGCACCATGCCGTCAAAGGTGACGATGGAGCCGACGCCGCTCTGGGTCGCGATGTAATTGCGGCGCTTGAGTTCGGCCAGCGCTTCACGCAGGGTGCCGCGGCTGACCGCGAACTCCTCCGCCAACTGGTGCTCGCCCGGCAGCAGGAAACCGTCGACCATCACCCCGGCTTCGATACGGCGGATGAGCTCGTCGACGACGCGTTTTTTCTTATCAAATCGAACATGTCTAATCATGTACAAATTGATAACCGAAAGCGCAGGGTCGCAGCAAGCGAATTATTTCAGGGAGATGAAAATCGCGGCCTCAGGGCTCCAGGCCGATGGGGAAAAATACCCCGCCGCTCCATACCCCAAGCCAGTGACTGCCGTTGATCGGACGGCTCACCGCAAGCTCCACCAATTGGTAGAACACATTGCGATGGACCAGGGCTTCGAGGTTGGTGCGCACGCGCAAATAAGGCGAAGGTTGCTGGGTGACGGGGTCGGTGACCACCCGCAGCGGGTGTTCCTGGCCGGCCTCGACAACGTCATCAACGTGGGTGGTAAAGCGCAGCACCTGGCTTTCGCCCTGCCCTTGCACCTCGAGGGTAACGGCCACAAACGGCGCGTCATCCACGCTGATGCCGACCTTTTCCACGGGTGTAATCAGAAAGTAATCATCGCCGTCGCGGCGGATGATGTTGGAGAACAGCTTGACCATCGGCTTGCGCCCGATCGGCGTGCCTTGATAGAACCAGGTGCCGTCGCGGGCGATGCGCATGTCGATGTTGCCGCAGAAATCCGGGTTCCACAGATGCACCGGCGCCGGCCCTTTGCCCTTGGGCAGTTGCGCCAACAGATCGTTGGCCTTGGCGGAATCGGTCATGGGGGTCTCCTTGTTGTTACTGATTGCTCATGCCCAGCAGGCTGCGCGCGTATTGCGCGAGCGGGCGGGCAATCAGGTCCTGTGGCCTGTTGTCGTGGAACGTCAGTAAACCGCCACGACTGCGAATACGTGCAGTATCAATCAAATACTGGGTGCTGGTCTCGATCAGCATGATCTGGATCACGCCGCTGTCCAGCCCTACCCGGTCAAGCGCCTCCTGATCCGACCATTCGTCGGCGTTGCCGATACGGTCATCGGCGGCGGCAAAGCGGCAGTACAACAGGTAGTGGGCACCGGCCGCACGGGCCTCGGACATCGCCTGTTCGAGACCTTCGGGTTTACGGGCGCGGCGCACCATGGGGAAATACTCGACGAAACCGTTGAAGGCTTCTTCGGCCACCACATTCGGGCGCGGGTAGGCGCTGCCTGGGGGCACGAAGCTGCCCTGGGCAATAAAGACGAAGGAATCCGGTTGTATGCGCACGGAGGCTGTCCGGCGAGTGTCGCTATGGTCGAGTAACCCGGCATCGCTCATTTGATAGCGAGTGCCTTCGGCCATATCGCTGACGGTCATGCAACCACCCAGCGCCAACGACGCCAGCAACAAAACCAGACTACGCATCCCAATTCTCCAGAAGCCGGTGACGGAAAACCGGCGAATGGGCACGAGATGCAGATTCTGCGCCAGCTCCAGGGAAACCAAATCAAATGTGGGAGCAAGCCCCCTCCCACATGGATGCTGTGAAATCACGGGATAGCGTTAGCCGCCGATGATTTTCATGATTGTTGCCCCGCCCGAAAAGGCTACTTCCTGTTTGTCGCCCAAGGCCTTCATCAGCAGACCTTGCAGGGCCGGCAGTGCCTGATGGCGCGGCTTGTCCAGCAGGTCGCCGACGTAGTGACGGTTACTCGACGACAGGCAACCGTGCAACCAACCGGTGGACGACAGCCGCAATCGCGAACAGGTACGGCAGAACGGCACACTTTCGTTGGCGATCACCCCGAAAAAGCCTTTGCCCGGCACTTCATAACGTACCGCCGTGGCATCCACGGGAGCGTTGGCCTGCAGGTATTCGTGATGCTCGCCGATCAGGCTGAGCAGTTGCTGCAGGCTGACGAATTGCTGCAGGAACGCGTTGGAATCCCTGGCCAGATGGCCCATGCGCATCAATTCGATAAAGCGCAATTCATAGCCGCGCTCCAGGCAGTAGTCGAGCAGCGGCATGACCTGGTCGAGGTTCTGCCCGCGCAGCGGCACCATGTTGACCTTGATCTTGATGCCGGCGGCGCGGGCCTGGTCCATGCCGTCGAGGACGGTGGCCAGGTCGCCGCCACGGGCGATGCTGCGAAAAGCGTCGGCGTCCAGGGTGTCGAGAGAGACATTGATGCGCCGAATACCGGCGTCCACCAGCAGCGGCAGTTTGCGTGCGAGCAACTGGCCATTGGTGGTCAGGCTGATATCACTGAGCCCCATCTGCCCCACGGCGCCCATGAAGGCTTCCAGCTTGGGGCTCACCAGCGGCTCGCCGCCGGTGATGCGCAGACGGTCGATACCGGCCGCTTCGATCAGGTACGCCACGCCACGGGCCATGGCCTGGGCCGAGAGTTCGTCCTGGGCAGCCACCAGCCGCTTGCCATCGGGCACGCAGTAGGTACACGCGTAATTGCAGGCTGAGGTCAGGCTGATTCGCAAATTGCGAAAACGCCTGCCTTGACGATCAACGATCATGGATCACTCCGGCAGCGGATAATTCGGGCGCACTGAAAACTGACTTATAACTCAGCTTTTAGCAAGGTCCATGCCTGAGTATATTCCTGGGGTAATGCGCCCGGCAGTAAATCATCACGCCATCACCGTGGCGAATGACTCACGTGGCCGGGGTCTCGCCGGTTTTCGGCTCCGCGGCGGGCTGGTCGCTGCTGTGCTTGCGCTTGTTGCCCATGCGCACACCGATGTCCATCAGGAACTGGAAAAAGCCTTCCTGGTCTTCCAATACATTGCTCCAGAACGGCGAGTGATACAGCGCCACGGCGCCATGCACCAAAGCCCAGGCCGCGCAGTAGTGGAAGTATGGCGGCACGTCTTCGAGCTTGCCTTCGCTGATGCGACCTTTGATTAACAAGGTCAGGCGTTCGAAGTTGGAAGCGCGGATCTTGTGCAGTTCCTCGACCATTTCCGGCACTTGATGGCCTTTGACCACCTTCTCTTCCAGACGATCGAACAGGCGGTAGCGCTGCGGGTCCCGCATGCGGAACTCGAAGTAGGCCCGCGACAGGGCTTCCTTGTCCTTGTCGACGTCGGCCGAGTGCAGCAGCGCGTTCAAATCACGCTCGTAGTCGAGCATCAGGCGCAGGTAGATCTCGGCCTTGGACTTGAAGTGCTTGTAGATGGTGCCTTTGCCGATACCCACGGCATCCGCGATCATCTCGACGGTGACGCTGTCTTCACCCTGGTCGAGAAACAACTTGAGTGCGGTGTCGAGAATTTCCTGCTCACGGCGGCGAAACTCACGGACCTTACGGGGTTCTTTGTGCATGAGGAAGAGTTCTGCAAAGGTCGGAATGGGAGGGTTCGCGCAGGGCCACGGATACGCGGCGATACGATTTACCCGGTGCGAGGGATTATCCCGACTGAACGGTCGTTGAGCAACGCCTATGTGAACCCGTCCGGCACTTTACCTTCAATACGCCAACGTTTTTACCCGTACCAGTCAAAAACAATACGCGAAATCCGCCCCGGTGCCTGCCCAATGAGAACTCAAGGGAAGCGCGCGTATTCCAAATCTGTTTAAAAAACGATCAGTCGCGACTGGACTGAATCCAATACTGATCAATACTTCAACTGTCGGCGCGGCATCTCCCCCAAGTGACGCGGCGACCTGGGCACCGACGGACTGAGTGCCCTTGTTAACTCCTAATGGTCTTAACCCGGATTCACCCCCCCAGAACCCGGGTTTTTTTTGCCTGCGATTTGAGCGGGTCAGCCGGCGACGTGTGCCAGGGGGAATAAGCGCTTGAAGTTCTCGGTCGTCTGCTCGGCAAAACGCTCGTAAGACTCCCCGCGCAGCATCGCCAGGTAATCCGCCACGTCGCGCACGTATTCCGGCAGGTTCGGCTTGCCGCGATGGGGGATCGGCGCCAGGTACGGCGAGTCGGTCTCCACCAGCAAACGGTCGGCGGGTACCTGGCGGGCCACATCGCGCAGTGCATCGGCGTTGCGGAAGGTGACGATGCCCGACAGTGAAATGTAGAAGCCCAGGTCCAGAGCGGCCTTGGCCATGTCCCAATCTTCGGTGAAGCAGTGCAGTACGCCCGCCTGTGGCAGCGCGGCTTCGCGCAGCAGGGTCAGGGTGTCGGCGCGGGCGCCACGGGTGTGGACGATCACCGGTTTGCCGGTCTGCCCGGCCGCTTGCAGGTGAAGGCGGAACGAGGCCTGCTGCACCTCGGCGGCTTCGGGCTCGTAATGGTAGTCCAGGCCGGTTTCACCGATGGCCACCACGCGCGGATGGTCGAGTTCGCCGAGCAGCCAGTCGAGGGCCGGGGCCTCCCCGGGCTTGAGGTCGAGCGGGTGGATGCCCACCGAGCAATCCACATCGGCATAGCGCTCAGCCAGCGCCTTGACGTCGGCGGCGTTCTCGGCGCTGACGCCAATGCACAGAAAGTGCCCTACCCCGCGCTGGCGTGCCGCTTCCAGGGCGGCATCGAGGGAGCCGCCGTGCTGGGCGAGGTCAAGACGGTCGAGGTGGCAATGGGAGTCTACGAGCATAGGAAATCACGACTTCAGGAGTGGCGGGCCAACGGTACACCCGTCGGCCGTGGAAATTAACGGCGGCCGAGCAGGCCGACCCATTGCACCAGCAGCGCTTCAAGCAACAGCACGCGATTGAGGTTGGCCTTGCCGAGTACCTTCTGGCGCTGGGCGAGGATCCAGTCCTGGATCGCCAGCACTTTGTCCTGCGCACTTTTCTGCGCAAGGTATTGCACCACCTTGCGCATATCCGGCAAACCCAGGCCGCTTTCGTCCTGGGTCAACTGATAGCGCAGGATCAGGCTCGACCAGTCGCAGAACCAATCGAACAACAGCAACAGTGGAATATCCTTCCATGCGGTTTCGGCCAGTTGCGTGGCGGACAATTCTTGCTTGAGCAGCTTCTTCACACCGTCCACCACCAGCGCGCGCTGTTCGCGAACGCCCTGAGCCTGCAGCTTCACGGCGGCCAAGGGTGAACCGGCGGCCAGGGTCAGCAGCTCCACGCGTTCTTCTTCGCCGCAGTCCGGCAGCGCCTGCGCCAGCCATTGCAGGCTCATGGCCTCACTGGGTAACGGGCATGCCTGCTGCACGCAGCGGCTGCGAATGGTCGGTAACAGACGGCTGGACTGGTGGCTCACCAGCAGCAGTACGGTGTCGCCGGACGGTTCTTCCAGACTTTTGAGCAGGGCGTTGGCGGCGTTGATGTTCATCGCTTCCACCGGCTCGATCAGCACCACCTTGCGCCCGCCCATCTGCGCGGTTTGCACCACGAAACTGACAAGATCGCGCACCTGGTCGACCTTGATCGCCTTGTCCGCTTCCTCAGGTTCCAGGAGGTAGTTGTCCGGGTGGCTGCCGGCCTTGAGCAGCAGGCAGGACTTGCACTCACCGCAAGCGTGCAGGTTGACCGGGCGCTGGCACAGCAGGCTGGCCATCAGGCGCTCGGCCAGGGCGCGTTTGCCGATGCCGATCGGCCCGTGCAGCAGATAGGCATGGGCGTGCTGGGCACGGCCGGCCAGTTGCTGCCAAAGGCCGTCCTGCCACGGGTAGGCTTCAGCCACGGGCGCGCTCCAGCAAAGTGGGCAGCAAGGCGTCGATATTCTGTTGCACCCGGGCCAGCGGCTGGGCGGCGTCCAGCAGGTGATAACGCGCAGGCTCGGCCTCGGCGCGGCGAATAAAGGCGCTGCGTACGGCATCGAAGAAGCCATGGCCTTCCAGCTCGAACCGGTCCAGGCGGCCACGGGCACTCGCGCGGGCCATGCCCACGTCCACCGGCAGGTCGAACAGCAGCGTCAGGTCGGGACGCAAATCGCCCTGCACGAACGTTTCCAGGCTGGCGATGCGCTCAAGGCACAGGCCCCGGCCACCGCCTTGATAGGCGTAGGTGGAATCGGTAAACCGGTCGCAGATCACCACCGCACCGCGCGCCAGGGCCGGGCGAATCACTTCGGCCAGGTGCTGGGCACGGGCAGCGAACACCAGCAGCAGCTCGGTGTCGGGGTTCATCGGCTCATCCGCCGGGGCCAGCAGTACGTCGCGGATGCGCTCAGCCAGGGGCGTGCCGCCAGGTTCGCGGGTCAATACCACTTCGATACCCTGCGCACGCAGGCGCTCGGCCAAATAATCGCGGTTGGTGCTCTTGCCGGCGCCTTCCGGGCCTTCCAGGGTAATAAACAGGCCAGTCACAGGCGGTCCTTAGTCATAGTCATTGCGGGCTTTGCGGCGCGGCCGTATCCGGCGCGGGCTCGACTGGGGCGTCGGCCGGCGGCGTCACTTCGTCCAGCGGCTTCACCGCCGGCGCCGGGCTGGAGCGGTAATCGGCACGGCGCTTGAGCTGGAACTCGCGCACGGCGGCATTATGCGCATCCAGGTCGTCGGAGAAGATATGACTGCCATCGCCACGGGCAACGAAATACAGGCTGCTGCCCGGCGCCGGGTTCAACGCGGCATGGATCGCCTCGCGGCCGACCATGGCAATCGGTGTCGGCGGCAGGCCGGCAATCATGTAGGTGTTATAGGGGTTGGCTTCCTTGAGGTGAGCGCGGGTCAACTTGCCGTTGTAGCGCTCACCCAGGCCGTAGATCACGGTGGGATCGGTCTGCAACTGCATGCCGATCTTCAGGCGGCGCACAAACACCCCGGCGATCTGCGCGCGCTCTTCCGGCACACCGGTTTCCTTCTCTACCAGGGACGCCATGATCAGCGCCTGGTAAGGGTCGGTATACGGCACATCGGCGGCGCGCTTGCTCCACTCCTGGGCGAGTACGTCGTCCAGGCGGTTGTAGGCTTTTTTCAGGAGTTCGACATCGCTCATGCCACGCACGAAGCGGTAGGTATCCGGGAAGAAGCGCCCCTCGGGGAACACGCCGGGATGACCGAGCTTGTCCATCACTTCACTGTCGCTGAGACCGGAAAGGGATTGCACGATCTTGTCGTGCCTGGCCAGCGCGGACCGCACCTGGCGGAAATTCCAGCCTTCGACCAGGGTCAGGCTGTATTGCACCACTTCGCCGCGCTGCCACAGACCAATCAGGTCCTGGGCCGTCATGCCTGGGGTCATGCGGTATTCGCCGCTGTGCAGCGGCTGGCCGTCGAGGTTGAAACGCCAGTACAGACGCAACCAGAAGGCACCGTCGATCACGCCTTCGTTTTCCAGGCGGTTGAACGTGCCGGTCGGGGTGGCCCCGGCCGGTACGTCGAGTAATTGCTCCTGGGACAATTTCAACGGCTGCTTGAAGGCAGACTCGTATTTCCAGGCGCCAACCCCCACCAGCAACGCTGCCGAGAACAGGCCGATCAGCAGCAGTACAATCAGTTTTCGTATCAACTCAAATATCCAATAGCGCGCGAACGATGCCTTGCAGTTTACGGGTGAGCGGCCCAACCGACCAGCTCATCGCAGCACAGCCGCGCACCGGCCAAATGCCATAAACGCTGTTGCAGACGAAGACTTCATCGGCCTGCTGCAGGTGCTCCAGGCTGATGTCAGCCACGGCCACCGGGATGCCCCGCGCCTGTGCCTGGGCTAGGATCTCGGCGCGCATCACCCCGGCCACTCCGCAACGATTCAGATCAGCGGTCAGCAACATGCCGTCGCGCACCAGAAACAGGTTGCTGAACACGCCTTCGATGACGCGACCGGACATATCCAGCATCAGGCCTTCGGCATGCTCGGCGTCCTGCCATTCCGCGCGGGCGATCACTTGTTCGAGACGGTTAAGGTGTTTGAGGCCGGCCAGCAGCGGCTGCTCGGCCAAACGGGTGGCGCAGGGAAACAGGCGGATGCCGAACGTCTCATGGGCCAAGGGATAGGTCGCAGGCGCAGAGCCTTGCAGAATTCGACGCAGCGGGGCGCCGGGGTTGATGCCATAGCCGCGCAGGCTGTCGCCGCGGGTGAGGATCAGTTTGAGCACGCCGTCACCCAGGGCGGCGGCAAAGGCCTGTACTTCACTGCGGATCAACCCGTGATCCGCCGCCAGGGCAAGGCGCCTGCAACCTTCTTCGAGACGCTGCAGGTGACGCTCAAGCAGCACCGGCCGCCCGCTCTTGACCGCAAGGGTCTCGAACAGGCCGTCACCGTAGGCCAGGCCGCGATCTTTCAGGGGCACGCTGCCCGCTGGCTGACCGTCGACCCAACTGTGCATCACTCGGCGAACCGGCGGAACACCAGGGAACCGTTGGTGCCACCAAAACCGAAAGAGTTGGAAATTGCCACGTCGATCGGCATCGGCTGGGCTTCGTGGGGCACGAAGTTCAGGTCGCAGCCTTCGTCCGGCTCATCGAGGTTGATGGTCGGCGGAGCGACCTGGTCCTTGATGGCCATCACGCTGAAGATCGCCTCGACCGCACCCGCCGCACCCAGCAAGTGGCCGGTCATGGACTTGGTGGAGCTGACCGCCAGCTTGTAGGCGTGCTCGCCGAACACCGATTTGATGGCTTCGGCTTCCGCCAGGTCGCCGGTCGGCGTCGAGGTGCCGTGGGCATTGATGTACTGCACCTGGTCGGCATTGACCTTGGCATCGCGCAGGGCATTGGTGATGCACCGCGCAGCACCGGCACCGTCGGCCGGTGGCGAGGTCATGTGGAAGGCGTCGCCGCTCATGCCAAAGCCGATCAGCTCGGCGTAGATGGTGGCGCCACGCGCCCTGGCATGCTCCAGTTCTTCGAGCACCAACGCACCGGCGCCATCGGACAGCACGAAACCATCGCGGCCCTTGTCCCACGGACGACTGGCACGGGTGGGCTCGTCGTTGCGGGTCGACAGCGCACGGGACGCACCGAAGCCGCCCATACCCAGCCCGCAGGCGGCCATCTCGGCGCCACCGGCGATCATCACGTCAGCTTCGTCGTAGGCGATATTGCGCGCCGCCATGCCGATGCAATGGGTGCCCGTGGTGCACGCCGTGGCAATGGCATAGTTGGGGCCCTGTGCACCCAGGTGGATGGACAGGAAACCGGAAATCATATTGATGATCGAGCCCGGTACGAAGAACGGTGAAATTCGACGCGGGCCGGAATCGTGCAGGATGCGGCTGGTTTCTTCGATATTGGTCAAACCGCCAATACCCGAGCCCATGGCCACACCGATACGCTCACGGTTGGCGTCGGTGACTTCCAGGCCTGCGTTACGCACCGCCTGAAAACCGGCGGCCAGGCCGTATTGAATGAACAGGTCGAGCTTGCGGGACTCTTTGATCGAGAGATATTCCTCGACATTGAAGCCCTTTACCGAGCCGCCAAAACGGGTGGAATAGGCAGAAAGGTCCGTATGTTCGATCAGACCGATACCACTGCGGCCAGCCAGAATGCCCTGCCAACTGCTCGGCACATCCGTACCCAGTGGCGACAACATACCCATACCGGTGACTACGACGCGTCTACGCGACACAGCACTCTCCTTTTTCTTGATGACGACACTTTTCATCAGCGCTAAAGAAAAAACCGCACGCCGTTACAGCAGTGCGGTTTTTCCCTGACAGCAAGCGACGACTACAAACTATTACGCCTGGTGGCTGGTAACGTAGTCGATAGCAGCTTGAACAGTAGTGATTTTTTCAGCTTCTTCGTCCGGGATTTCGGTCTCGAATTCCTCTTCCAGAGCCATCACCAGCTCAACGGTGTCAAGGGAATCGGCACCCAGGTCTTCTACGAAGGAGGCAGTGTTGACCACTTCTTCTTCCTTAACGCCCAGTTGC
This sequence comes from Pseudomonas sp. Leaf59, assembly GCF_920984685.1. NCBI lineage: Bacteria > Pseudomonadati > Pseudomonadota > Gammaproteobacteria > Pseudomonadales > Pseudomonadaceae > Pseudomonas > Pseudomonas sp. Leaf59. Next base: position 21,310 of record NZ_CAKLBR010000031.1, read on the forward strand.
TCGGCAACGATTTTCTTGACGCGCTCTTCGATGGTGCTCATACCTTGTTTAACTCCTAATGGACAAATTCAGGCAGCTGGCCAGTGGGTAAGTGTATAGAAAGCCATTTCAGCTTTTCAACTGAAAGCTTCACCCTGTACCCGGTCGGCCACCTGCCTATAAATTAAGTTGCAGCTTTATAACGGATTTTAGACAGCTCGTATGACATTTTTTTGAAGCGATCCGTCACAATTTAACTCATGTACATCCCGCCGTTCACTGGGATTGTAGCCCCAGTCACGTATGCCGCACCGTCGGATGCCAGAAAAGTGACCACATTCGCGATCTCTTGAGCCTGGCCCAGACGGCCCAGCGGAATCTGTGCAAGCAAGGTGTCACGCTGTGCTTGCGGCAGTTCGCGGGTCATATCGGTGTCGATGAACCCAGGGGCCACCGAGTTGACCGTAATCGCACGCGAGCCGACTTCACGCGCCAGTGCACGGCTGAAACCTTCCAGGCCGGCCTTGGCGGAGGCATAGTTTACTTGGCCTGCGTTGCCCATGGCACCCACTACGGAGCCAATATTGATAATTCGTCCCCAACGCGCCTTGGTCATGCCGCGCAAAACGCCCTTGGACAGGCGAAACAGACTGTTCAGGTTGGTATCGACCACGTCGTACCACTCGTCGTCTTTCATGCGCATCACCAGGTTATCGCGGGTGATGCCAGCATTGTTGACCAGAATAGCCGGTGCGCCGAATTGTGCCGTGATCTCGGCCAGTACGGCCGTGACGGACTCATCACTGGTCACATTCAGTTCCATACCGGTACCCTGCACGCCATGCTCCTTGAGGGTCGCCGCAATGCGCTCGGCGCCCGGCGCGGAGGTGGCGGTACCGATCACAACGGCGCCCTGACGGCCCAGTTCCAGGGCAATCGCCTGGCCAATGCCTCGGCTGGCGCCGGTAACCAGTGCAACTTTACCTTGCAGACTCATGCAGGCTTCTCCTAAGTTCGAAATCGGGTCAAGCCTGCGCCGCGAGTGCGGCAGCAAAGGCATCCGGAGTATTGAGGTTGGCAGTCGACACGCCGTCGGCGCAGCGTTTGTTGAGGCCAGCCAGGACTTTGCCCGGGCCGCACTCGACCAACTGCGTAGCGCCATTGGTGGCCAGGGTCTGCACCGATTCAACCCAACGGACCGGCTTGTACAACTGCTCCAGCAGGTCACGCTTGAGGGTATCGAGATCGGCGGCAACGGCCGCACTGACGTTCTGCACCAGCGGGATCTGCGGCGCCTGCCAGTCGATGGCGGCGATGGACTCGGCAAACCGCTCGGCTGCCGGGCGCATCAGCTCGCAATGCGACGGCACGCTCACCGGCAACGGCAAGGCACGCTTGGCGCCAAGTGCCTTGCAGCCTTCCATGGCGCGCTCGACCGCAGCCTTGGCGCCGGCGATGACCACCTGGCCAGGGGAGTTGAAGTTTACCGCGCTCACCACCTCACCCTGAGCCGCCTCAGCACAGGCCTGAATCACTACCGCGTCGTCCAGACCGAGGATAGCGGCCATGCCGCCCTGCCCGGCCGGGACGGCTTCCTGCATCAACTGGCCACGACGCTCGACCAGCTTGACCGCCTCAGCAAGGGTCAGGCTGCCGGCCGCTACCAGGGCGCTGTATTCGCCGAGGCTGTGACCGGCGACAAATGCCGGATGCGCGCCGCCTTCGGCCAGCCACACGCGCCACAGGGCGATCGAGGCGGTCAGGATGGCCGGCTGGGTTTTATCGGTTTGATTGAGTTGCTCTTCCGGCCCTTGCTGGGTCAGTGCCCAGAGGTCGTAACCCAGGGCGTCGGAAGCTTCCTTGAAGGTGTCCAGGATCAGCGGAAATTGCGCGCCCAGCTCGGCCAACATGCCGAGGGACTGCGAACCCTGCCCTGGAAAGACGAATGCGAGGGATGTAGACATGTAACAAGCCCCTAATGATCTGGTCGTAGAAAAATGCTCACCCCTACGATGGGAGCGCACGAAACTGACAGATTGGATGGTCAATTGAACTGGCCGGTCACATTTAAGCATTCCCGGGTCGATTCGCCTAAGGCAACAGGTCCTCGAGACGGCCGTGCAGGCGTTGCGGCAGGTTTTCCTGGATCTCGATCACGGCCCGCGCAATCGCACTCTGAAAGCCCTGCACACCCGCTGAACCGTGGCTTTTGATCACAATGCCCTGCAAACCCAGAAAGCTTGCACCGTTATGCCGGGCCGGTGCCAGGTCAGCCTGCAAGCGACGCATCAAGGGCAACGCCAGCGCACCGACCATGCGCGACAGCAGGTTCTGCCTGAACAACGCTTCGATCCGCGCGGCAATCATGGTCGCCAGGCCTTCGCTGGACTTGAGCAGTATATTGCCGACAAACCCGTCGCACACCACCACATCGGCTGCGCCCCGGTACAAGCCGTCGCCCTCGACAAAGCCGATGTAATTCAAGCCCCGCGCACCTTGCAACAAGCCAGCGGCAAGCTTGACCTGCTGATTGCCCTTGATGTCTTCGGTGCCGATATTCAGCAGGGCTACCCGCGGCCGGGAAACGCCCAGCGCCTCGGCGGCCACCGAGCCCATTACCGCGAACTGGAACAGGTGCTCGGCACTGCAATCGACGTTGGCCCCCAGGTCCAGCAGCTGGCAATAGCCTTTCTGCGTCGGGATTGCCGCCACCATTGCCGGCCGATCAATCCCCGGCAGCGTCTTGAGCACATGCCGCGACAATGCCATCAACGCCCCCGTGTTGCCGGCGCTGACACAGGCCTGCACCTTGCCATCGCGCAACAACTCAAGGGCCACCCGCATGGAAGAATCGGGCTTGCCGCGCAGGGCCATCGATGGCTTTTCATCCATACCGATGGTTTCGCTGGCCGGCGTAATCGTCAGGCGCGCGCGATCCACCGCCGGATGGCTGGCAATCAATTCTTCAAGTAGGGAGAGTTGACCGACGAGGGTCAGGTGCAGCGAGGGCGTGGCAGACAGGCTGGCAATGCAGGCCTGAACAATGCTGCGGGGACCGAAGTCCCCGCCCATTGCGTCAATCGCGATGACTTGAGCAGACAAGTGATTACTCGTCAGCGCCCTTGTCGATCACTTTACGGCCACGGTATACGCCTTCTGGCGATACGTGGTGACGCAGGTGAACTTCACCGGTGGTTTTTTCTACAGACAGGGTGCTAGCCTCGAGAGCATCGTGGGAACGACGCATGTCACGGGCGGAGCGGGATTTTTTGTTCTGCTGAACAGCCATAATTGATTAACTCCTAAACGTTTGGGTCACGCTTTAACTGCGCCAATACACTGAACGGGTTGGACCGCGTTACCTCGTCCTCGCTCGGTTCGGGCTCGTCATCGAGCCCCTCCGGCTGCTGGCATTCTTCCGGATGATGAGCAGGCACAATGGGCAAGGCGAGCAGAAGCTCTTCCTCGATCAGTGCATGCAGATCCAAAGGATCTTCGCCCAGTTCCAGCACGTCATAACCTTTCGGCAACGACTGGGTATTCGCACCCTCCTTCACCACGGCATAACTGCACTCGCTGTGGATTGGCAGGGTGACCAGCTCAAGACAACGCTGGCAAACCATTTTGACTTCGGTGTCGATAACGCTGTGAATGACCACAGCTTTACGTTCATCTCGTTCAAAAACGAATTTGGCCTGGACCGTACCGACAGTGTCGGAAAGCGGGTCGCAGAGTCTCTCCAAATCGGCCAGCAGTACTTCACCTTGAAGGGAAGTGCCACGATCAGCCAATTTGCGCGGGTCAACGTGAGGTGGAATCGGGTCATTCAACATAGGCGCAGCATTATAGGGATGCACCCGGCCATGTCAAAGGAAATTCAGCCCTGTGCGTCAGCCGGTCACGCCGCTAGAATCGGCCGCTGCCTTGAGGAGACGCCCATGCTGCCTTTATTACTCGCATCCAGCTCGGTTTACCGCCGGCAATTGCTCAGCCGCCTGCACCTGCCGTTCACGTGCAGCTCGCCGGATATCGACGAAAGCCATCGCCAGAATGAGTCCGCGGTCGAGCTGGTCAAGCGCCTGGCCGAAGGCAAGGCTCGCGCCCTGGCCGGCAGCCATCCCGGACACTTGATTATCGGCTCCGATCAGGTTGCCGCGCTGGAAGGCCGGATTATCGGCAAGCCGCACACCTTCGAAAACGCCCGCGAACAGTTACTGGCGGCGAGCGGCAAGCGTGTGAATTTCCTGACCGGGCTGGCACTGCTGAACAGCCAGACCGGGCGCTGCCAGGTGGACTGCGTGACGTTTACCGTGCAGATGCGTGAATTGAATGCTGAACGTATCGAACGCTACCTGCATACCGAGCAACCTTATGATTGCGCGGGCAGCTTCAAGGCTGAAGGACTGGGTGTGAGCTTGTTCCAGAGTACCGAAGGGCCAGACGCCACTAGCCTGGTGGGCCTGCCGCTGATTCGACTGGTGGACATGCTGCTGGCCGAAGGCGTGCAAATCCCCTGAAGCCACACACAACCAAATGTGGGAAGGGGCTTGCTCCCGATTGCGGCGGGCCAGCTTGTAGATAAGCTGACTGATGCACCGCTATCGGGAGTAAGCCCCCTCACCCCTATGAATCACATCGGCCTTGAGAGATCAGCGCAGCGCCGGCCCCTGAAAGCCCATGTACAAGGCCAGCTTCTCCGCCACGCTGGCACCGAGCTTCTTGGAGAAGCGGTCAAACGGCGATTCCTCTACCGTGAAGTCAACCAACTCCTTCTCGCCGATCACATCCCGTGCCACCGAACTGGCACTGCCCAGGCCGTCGATCAAGCCCAACGGCAGGGCTTGCTCGCCCGACCACACCAGCCCGGAAAACAGCTCTGGATGGTCCTTGTCCTTCAGCCGATCACCACGACCCTGCTTCACACTGGCGATGAACTGGCGATGGGTGGTGTCCAGCACGCTCTGCCAGAACTGGGTTTCATCGGCCTTCTGCGGCTGGAACGGGTCCAGGAACGCCTTGTGCTCACCCGACGTGTAGGTGCGCCGCTCCACACCGAGCTTTTCCATGGTGCCGACAAAACCGTAACCGGCCGCCGTCACACCAATGGAGCCCACTAGGCTGGCCTTGTCGGCATAGATCTGGTCGGCGGCGCTGGCAATATAGTAGGCCCCTGAAGCACCCAGATCGGAAATCACCGCGTACAGCTTGGTCTCCGGGTGCAGGGCACGCAGGCGGCGAATCTCGTCGTAGACATAGCCCGACTGCACCGGGCTGCCGCCCGGGCTGTTGATGCGCAGGATCACGCCCTTGACCTTGCTGTCTTCAAACGCTGCACGCAGGCTGCCGACAATATTGTCGGCACTGGCGGGTTCCTTGTCGGCAATCACCCCGCGCACTTCGATCAAGGCAGTGTAGTAGGCGCCACGGGTGGCGCTTTTTTCCAAGTCCATCAGCGGGCTGAACAGTGCCAGCATCAGCAACAGGTAAGTGAAGGTCAGCAGCTTGAAGAAAATCCCCCAACGCCGCGCACGCCGTTGCTCCTGGACACTGGCCAGGAGAGTCTTTTCCAGCAGCTTCCAGCTTTTGTCATCACCGCTTTCGGCCTTTTCAGGCGCTTTCCACTCGTCACTCATACGCTTAACCCCGGCAAAAACTTATTGGGCCTGGCCAAGCCAGGCCTGCAATTGCGAAAAATGATCAATGGTCAGCCTGGGCTCGTATTGCTGCAGGGCCTGGGCGGATTGGGCGCCGTAGCTGACCGCCACACTGTCCATGCCGGCGTTGCGCGCCATGATCAGGTCGAAGGAGGCATCGCCCACCATCAAGGCCTGACGCGGCGACACGCCACAATGAGCGAGTATCTGCTCCAGCATCAGCGGATGGGGCTTGCTGGCAGTCTCGTCGGCGGCACGGGTGATGTCGAAGTAATCTTCCCAGCCATGGGCCTTGAGTACGCGGTCAAGGCCGCGACGCGCCTTGCCGGTGGCAACCGCCAAGTGATAACCCTCGGCGCGAAACGCATCCAGCGACTGCACCACGCCCTCGAACAGCGGCGAAGGCTCGGCTTCCAGCGCGATGTAGTGGTCGGCGTAATGGTTGCGGAACGCGACCAACTCGGCGTCGCCGATCTCGGGGTACAAAGCGCGGATCGCTTCAGGCAGGCCCAGACCGATGATGCCCTTGATCGCAAAATCCGAACACAGCTCAAAGCCCGAGCGGGTCGACGCCATGTGCATCGACTCAACGATCCGGCCAATGGAGTTGGCCAGCGTACCGTCCCAATCAAAAATCAGCAGCTTGTAGTCAAGGTGCGACACTCAGGCGCTCCACGGTCTTGGCCCACATCTCGTCGACCGGCGCCTGCAACTTCAACTCACCGCCATCGGGCAGCGGCACCGTGAGCATGTAGGCGTGCAGGAACAGGCGCTTGCCACCCAGATCGCGAATTTCCCTGGAGAACCCCTCATCGCCATACTTGGTATCGCCGGCAATGCAGTGGCCCGCATGCAGGGTGTGCACGCGAATCTGATGAGTACGTCCGGTGACCGGCTTGGCTTCGACCATGGTCGCAAAATCGCCGAAACGCCGCAGCACCTTGAACAGGGTCAGGGCTTCTTTGCCCTCCTCGTCCACTTCGACCATGCGCTCGCCGGAGCGCAGGTTGCTCTTCTGCAACGGTGCACGCACGCTCTTGATCGAGCTGGCCCAGTTGCCACGCACCAGTGCCATGTAGCGTTTATCCACGCCGTCGCCACGCAGGGCGGTGTGCAGGTGGCGCAGCATGCTGCGCTTTTTGGCGATCATCAGCAGGCCGGACGTGTCCCGGTCCAGGCGATGCACCAGCTCCAGTTCCTTGGCGTCCGGGCGCAACTGACGAAAGGCCTCGATCACGCCGTAATTCAGGCCGCTGCCGCCGTGCACCGCAATGCCGCAGGGCTTGTTGATTACGATCAGTTTGTTATCTTCGAACACGATGGAGGCTTCGAGGCGCTGCAGCAGGCCTTGTGCCAACGGCACCGGCTCGTCACGCTCAGGCACACGTACCGGCGGCACCCGCACGATATCGCCGGCCTGCAGCTTGTATTCGGGCTTGATCCGGCCCTTGTTCACGCGCACTTCGCCTTTACGCAAAATGCGGTAGATCAAGGTCTTGGGCACGCCCTTGAGCCTGGCCAGGAGAAAATTGTCGATGCGTTGGCCGGCATATTCCGGCGAGACCTCAAGCAGCTGGACGCTGGGGGTCGGGGGGGCGGTAGTCGTCATGGCGGCGATGATAACAATTTTTTATGGAATTGAAGCACTTAATCATTGCTGCTATAGTCGCGAACGCCGCCAAAAGCGGCCTGGACAGAGGACTTTCGGCAAACTGCCGGCCCTGACCATCGCAATTCATCAGGACGCGAGGCCGTCCTACGGGGCGTTTGCCACCCTGGAAGGCTCAGGATTGTAACAAGCGCAGGTGACATGAGGCCTGAAGCGAGTGCAGAAAGCAGAGTGAATACTCGCGTTTTGCGCCGATATTTACGGCCAGTTCACAAAGTGCAGTCAGTCTTGTGCCGGACCACGGCGAATGCTTCGGAAACAACGCCTGTTAAGAGCTGGATGTGAGCGCAGTCGCCCACATTGAGTCTTGTTTAGCCATGAGCGTGGACTCCCCATTGGAGCCCACGGTAAATGCCAACCCGCTGCGGATTCTGCGCGCGGCAGCACCCGAATTATCAGGGATACGTGTAGGGTGGAGATGCACAACCGTCGGACCGTGTAGCACTAGGCTTATATTTAGACGCTTCATCTCGTCCACAGTCGCCGGTTGATTCCTCCTCCTGACCTTAGCTTTTGTTGAAGTGGTGCCTTTGTCACCACCGCTAACAAGCAGGACGCGTCCGTCGCGATGCCCGCCCAATTGGCAGGTATTGCTGGACACTGGAGTGGCCAACCACTCTTGACGCACCTGACACCGACCGTGAGAAGTCGTGTGTGCCGAACGCCGTTTCCGGCAGCCCGGAAACCGACGGTACAACATGAAAAGAATGCTGATTAACGCAACTCAACCCGAAGAGTTGCGTGTTGCACTGGTAGATGGCCAGCGCCTCTACGACCTGGACATCGAATCCGGTGCGCGCGAGCAAAAGAAGGCCAACATCTATAAAGGCCGTATTACTCGCATCGAACCCAGCCTTGAGGCTGCCTTTGTCGATTTCGGCTCCGAGCGCCACGGCTTCCTGCCCCTCAAAGAAATCTCCCGCGAATACTTCAAGAAAGCCCCCGAAGGCCGCGTGAACATCAAGGACGTCCTGAGCGAAGGCCAGGAAGTTATCGTTCAGGTCGAGAAAGAAGAACGTGGCAACAAGGGCGCCGCCCTGACCACCTTCATCTCCCTGGCCGGCCGTTACCTCGTGCTGATGCCGAACAACCCGCGTGCCGGCGGCATCTCCCGTCGCATCGAAGGCGAAGAACGCAACGAACTGCGTGAAGCGCTCAACGGCCTCATCGCTCCGGCCGACATGGGCCTGATCGTGCGCACTGCCGGCCTTGGCCGCAGCAGCGAAGAAATGCAGTGGGACCTAGACTACCTGCTGCAACTGTGGACCGCCATCAAAGAAGCTTCGCTGGATCGCTCCGCGCCGTTCCTGATCTACCAGGAAAGCAACGTGATCATCCGCGCCATCCGCGACTACCTGCGCCAGGACATCGGCGAAGTGCTGATCGACAGCGTTGAAGCCCAGGACGAAGCCCTGACCTTCATCCGCCAGGTAATGCCGCAGTACGCCAGCAAGATCAAGCTGTACGAAGACAGCGTGCCGCTGTTCAACCGTTTCCAGATCGAAAGCCAGATCGAGACCGCCTTCCAGCGTGTGGTCGAACTGCCTTCCGGCGGCTCCATCGTGATCGACCCGACCGAAGCCCTGGTGTCCATCGACATCAACTCGGCGCGCGCCACCAAAGGCAGCGACATCGAAGAAACCGCCCTGCAGACCAACCTGGAAGCGGCTGAAGAAATCGCCCGCCAGCTGCGCCTGCGTGACATCGGCGGCCTGATCGTGATCGACTTCATCGACATGACCCCGGCCAAGAACCAGCGCGCCGTGGAAGAAAAAGTCCGCGAGTGCCTGGAAGCCGACCGCGCCCGCGTACAAGTGGGCCGCATCTCGCGCTTCGGCCTGCTGGAGATGTCCCGTCAGCGCCTGCGTCCATCCCTGGGCGAAAGCAGCGGCATCGTCTGCCCGCGCTGCAACGGCACCGGCATCATCCGTGACGTCGAATCGCTGTCCCTGGCGATCCTGCGCCTGATCGAAGAAGAAGCCCTGAAAGACCGCACCGCCGAAGTCCGCGCACAAGTGCCGATCCCGGTGGCCGCGTTCCTGCTCAACGAAAAACGCAACTCGATCACCAAGATCGAACTGCGTACCCGTGCCCGCATCGTCATCCTGCCGAACGATCACCTCGAGACGCCGCACTTCGAAGTGCAACGCCTGCGTGATGACAGCCCGGAAGCCCACAGCGGCCAATCCAGCTACGAAATCGCCGCGGCCGCTGCCGAAGTGGAAGAAGTCCAGCCAGCCGCTGCGACCCGCACCCTGGTTCGCCAGGAAGCCGCCGTCAAGACCGCACCGGCACGTGCCAATGCGCCGGTTCCGGTTGAAGCCGCCGCACCGGTTGCCGCACCGGCCGCCCTGCCTGAGCCAAGCCTGTTCAAGGGCCTGGTGAAGTCGCTGGTCAGCCTGTTCGCCACCAAGGAAGAGCCGGCTGCGCCGGTTGTGGCTGAAAAGCCTGCTGCCGAGCGCCCTGCGCGCAATGAAGAACGCCGTAACGGCCGCCAGCAGAGCCGTAACCGCAATGGTCGTCGCGACGAAGAGCGCAAGCCTCGTGAAGAACGCGCACCGCGTGAAGAGCGTGCCCCCCGTGAAGCCCGCGAGGACACCCCGACCGTAGCCCGTGAAGAGCGCGCACCACGCGAAGAGCGCGCCCCTCGCACCGCACGTGCACCGCGCGAAGATCGCAAGCCCCGCGGCGAGCGTGAAGAGCGTGTGCGTGAACTGCGCGAGCCACTGGACGCTTCGCCAGCCGTTGCGGCCGTCGCTGCCGCCAGCACCGAAGAACGCCCGGCTCGCCAGCCGCGTGAAGAACGCGCGCCACGTGAAGAGCGCCAACCGCGCCAGCCGCGTGAAGAGCGTCAGCCACGTGCCGAGCACGCTCAAGACAGCAGCGAAGAAGAAGTGCTGACCGGCGAAGAGCAACTGCAGGAAGATGGCCAGGACAACGCCGAAGGCGATCGTCCACGCCGCCGCTCCCGTGGCCAGCGTCGTCGCAGCAACCGCCGTGAGCGTCAGCGTGATGCCAACGGCAATGTGATCGAAGGCTCGGAAGAGACCGGCGAAAACGCTGAAGGCTCCAATAACGAAGCGACAGGCACCGAAGTAACAGGCAACGAACTGGCCGCCGGCCTGGCCGTTACCGCTGCCGTTGCCAGCTCGGTCATCAGTGCCCCGGCTGAAGCCCAGGCTCACGAGCAGGCTGAACGCGCCACCGCTGCTGTCGAAGAAACCCCTGCTGCAGAAGCGCCTGTCGCCGAAACCGCAGTGGTTGAAGCGCCAGTCGTCGAAGCGACTACCCCGATCGAAACCCCCGAGGTTCCGGAAGTGGAAGTTGCACTGGAGCGTGACGCCCAGCCGCAAACCGAAGTGGTTGCCGTAGAGCCTGCGCCAGTGGTCGAACCTCAGCCCGTGGTTGAAGCAGCTGTTGAGGCGCCGGCTGTCGAAACACCGGTTGTCGAAGAAGCCGCCCCGGCAGTGCGTGAAGTTCGTGAAGAACAGACCGCCTTCCAGTGGACTGCCGAACCGGCCGCTGCGGTTGAGGCACCTGCCCCTGTAGTGGAAGAAGCGCCAGCCGCGGTTGCCGAGGTCGCCGTCGTCGAGCCTGCCCCGGTGGTTGAGCCGACTCCGGTCGTCGAGCCCGCGCCAGTAGTTGAAGCGCCGGTGGCAGCTGAAGTGGCGGCCCCTGTGGTTGAAGCCGCACCTGCCAGCGCCCTGACTGAAAACGGCCGTGCGCCGAACGACCCACGTGAAGTGCGTCGCCGCCGCAAGGAAGCCGAGGCAGCCGCCGCTGCCCAGGCTTCAAAGGCCCAGGAAGAAGAGCACGAGCCTAAACCTCTCGCCTGATTCCATCAGCCACTAAAAAGCCCCGCCTGAGTGATCAGGCGGGGCTTTTTTTGTCAGTCCAAAAGCCTTAACCAGCAGACGCTTATCAAATACCAAATAACGTGTTGATTTTTAAAGGTCGAAACTTCAGGCAGCCACATCCCTGTGGCGAGCGGGCTTGCCCCGCGTTGGGGTGCGAAGCGCCCCCCATCAAGCAAAATGCGGTGTACCTGATACGGCTCAGCGCCTGGCTTTGGGGCTGCTGCGCAGCCCAACGCAGGACAAGCCTGCTCGCCACAGGGAATCTGCGCTTAACTGAACGGAAAATTTGTGGGCTTATTGTGGCGAGCGGGCTTGCCCCGCGTTGGGGTGCGAAGCGCCCCCAATCAAGCAAAACGCGGTGTACCTGATACGGCTCAGCGCCTGGCTTTGGGGCTGCTGCGCAGCCCAACGCAGGACAAGCCTGCTCGCCACAGGGAATCTGCGCTTGACTGAACGGCATTAGGGCTTGCCCGCTCGCCACAGAGGTAATGGAGCCTCCCTCATTTTAGTCTGCGTTGAAACTCAGCCCTTGCGGCACATCCACATCCCAGAGTACGCCGGCATCATTCACTGGCACTTGCTTCACGGCAGCCTGAGCAAACAGAGGCTTTGCGCCGCGATCCCCCGTCAGCGCCATTAACGAAGGGCCAAATGCCCGACCGAAAGCAACCGGATGCCCACGCTGCCCGGCATGCACTGGCACATTGATGCTTTGCAGATCATCGATCACACGCTCGATAGTCGCGGGCAGGACAAACGGCATATCCCCCAGCACCACCAACCAACCGTCAGCAGACGCACTGGCCGCAATCGCCGCCGCGATGCTGTCGCCCATCCCCGCCGATTGCAGCAGCAGGACCTCGCAGCCATATGCCCTGGCCAACCGAATGACGTCCGAACGTTCCGGCGACGTCACCAACAGCCGCGAGACGAGCTGCTCAGGCAAGTTCAGCAAAACATGCTCGATCACCGGCCGCGTTACGCCGTCCCGGCCGCTACATTGAGCCAGCAACTTATCCTCGCCCGTTTCGGCGCGAAAGCGACTGCCCTGCCCCGCCGCCAGCACAATCGCGGTCAGCGTCACTCAGCCACCGCCGCCAGCGGCTTTTTCTGCATCGGCGCCACGCCATTCTTGATCGCGACAATTTCCGCCATCAGCGACAGCGCAATTTCCGCCGGGGTGTGGCTGCCGATGTGCAAACCGATCGGCCCATGCAAACGTGCAATGGCCTCATTCGACAGGCCCAGTTCTGCGAGGTTTTCCCGGCGCTTCTGGCTGTTGACCCGCGAGCCCAGCGCGCCGATATAGAACGCGCTGGAATTCAACGCGGTCAGCAACGCCATGTCGTCCAACCGAGGGTCATGGGTCAGGCAGACGATGGCCGTGCGTTCGTCGGTCTGGATATTCAGCACCGCTTCGTCCGGCATGCCCGGCACAAAGCGACCGTGCTGCTCTTCCCAGCCGTAGACAAATTCCTCGCGCGGGTCGCAGATCAGCACTTCGAAATCCAGCAGCCGCGCCATTTCCGCCACGTACCGCGACAGTTGCCCGGCGCCGATCAGCAACAACCGCCAGCGCGGACCATAGATGGCCCGCAGACGCTGGTCGTCAACGCTCACCACATCGGTCTTGCTGGCATCGCTGAGGGTCACCTCTCCCGTGGCCAGGTTCAGCTCGCGGGCAACGATCTGGTGATCCTCACAGCGTGCCAGCAGCTGCGCGACCCACTCCCACTCCACCACCCGCTCCTCGGTCAGGCGCAGGGTGCCGCCGCACGGCAGGCCAAAGCGCGCCGCCTCGTCGCGGGTAACGCCATAGGTCACCATCTGCACCGGCGGGCCGTCAGCGGCCAGACGGCCATCCTGCAGGCGCGCGATCAGGTCATCCTCGATGCAGCCGCCGGAAACCGAGCCAATCACCACGCCATCGCCGCGCAGGGCCAGCATCGCCCCAGGCGGACGCGGCGCACTGCCCCAGGTCTGCACCACGCTGTACAGCACCACGCGATGCCCGGCCTGGCGCCACGCCAATACGCTACGCAGGACGTTCAGATCCACACTGTCCATCTACCCTCCTGTGAGCGTTTGTTGATGAGGTATCGATTGACTCTAAAGCAAAAAATTCCAAAAGGGCGTGCGTACAAACGCAAACGCCCCGAACAGGTCGGGGCGTTTGCGGGTTGCCTTGGCGTCAGTTCACGCCATCAGCGGTTTACTTGACCACCGGAGTCGGGCCTTCGGCCACGCCCAGGTCGTCGACTTCGCGGGTTTCCGAGATACCGGTGCCGCCGGAAGCCAACTCGCTTTGCAGCTTGTCGGTGTCCAGCTCCTTGACCCACTTGGCCACAACGATGGTGGCAACGGCGTTACCCACCAGGTTGGTCAGCGCACGGGCTTCGGACATGAAGCGGTCGATACCCAGGATCAGCGCCAAGCCGGCAACCGGCAGGTGGCCGACAGCCGACAGGGTCGCGGCCAGCACGATAAAGCCGCTACCGGTCACGCCTGCAGCGCCTTTGGAGGACAGCAGCAGCACCAGCAGCAGGGTGATCTGGTGGGTGATGTCCATGTGGGTGTCAGTCGCCTGGGCGATGAACACGGCAGCCATGGTCAGGTAGATGGATGTACCGTCGAGGTTGAACGAGTAGCCGGTCGGGATCACCAGACCCACCACGGATTTCTTCGCGCCCAGACGCTCCATCTTGATCAGCATGCGTGGCAGGGCCGACTCGGAAGAGGACGTACCCAGCACGATCAGCAGCTCTTCACGGATGTAGCGGATCAGCTTGATCACACTGAAACCGTGGGCGCGGCAGATACCGCCCAGCACCACCAGCACGAACAGCAGGCAGGTGATGTAGAAGCAGATCATCAACTGGCCCAGTTGCACCAGCGAACCCACACCGTAGGCACCGATGGTAAACGCCATGGCGCCCAGGGCACCGAGTGGCGCGAGCTTCATGATCATGTTGATGATGTTGAACATCACGTGGGCGAAGCGATCGATGAAGTCCAGCACCGGCTTGCCGTAGGCACCCAGGCGATGCAGGGCGAAACCGAAGATCACCGAGAACATCAGCACTTGCAGGATATCGCCGTTGGCGAACGCGCCGACGATGGTGTTCGGGATCACATTGAGGATAAAGCCGACGATGCTCTGGTCTTTACCGGCGGTGACGTACGCTGCGACTTTGGAGGCATCCAGGGTCGCGACGTCGATGTGCATGCCGGCGCCCGGCTGCACGACGTTCACCACGATCAGGCCGATCAGCAGGGCGATGGTGGAAACGACTTCGAAGTACAGCAGCGCGTAGCCGCCGGTTTTTCCCACCGATTTCATGCTTTGCATGCCAGCGATGCCGCTGACAACGGTGCAGAAGATGATCGGGGCAATGACCATTTTGATCAGCTTGATAAAGCCGTCACCCAGTGGTTTGAGGGCCACGCCGGTCTCCGGGTAGAAGTGGCCGAGCAAAATACCGATAACGATTGCGACGATCACCTGGAAATACAGGGATTTGTAGAGTGGCTGACGAGTCGTCATTGCAAAGTTCCTCAATCGTCCCGTGTGGCAAATATCCGCCATTGCCCACGACACTTGAATTGCGAACCCTCCTGCACTGGAGGGATTTGTTGTTTGCGAGGCCTGTAGAAACACACCTGCGCTGTAATCTTGATCGCAAACGCCGTGCCACTTTGCGGAAATTTCCGTCAGGCCTTTAGACGCCAGGGATAGCGATGGACAGGCATGGCCGGCCGGGTCAGACAATGTGGCGGATTTCCGCCGGACCGACCTCTATCGTCCTACAATGTGGCGGATATCCGCCTTGGTGAGATAAGTTTGCGGGAAGTGGCGCCTGGGCGGACGCTCTCGCAGGCAAGCCAGCGCCCACAGTTGACTGGATTCACCAATCAAAGTGTGGGCGCTGGCTTGCCTGCAATAGGGCGAGTGTAGCCAATGAAGATCAAACAGCCGGGAAATGAATCTTGAACGCCGCGCCACCCAATGGCGAATCGCCCAGGGTCAAGCGTGCGCCGTAGCTTTCAATAATGTCCTTGACCACCGCCAGGCCAATGCCCTGCCCCGGGTGCTGACGGTCCAGCCGTTCGCCGCGCTGCAGAATCCGCGCGCGCTGGTCGGGAGGTACGCCGGGGCCGTCGTCCTCGATGCACAGCTCGGCGCCTTCGAGGTTTTCCAGCAGGCTGATACGCACCTCCCTCACACACAGGCGGTAGGCGTTTTCCAGCAGATTGCCGAGCAGTTCGAGCAAGGCACCCTTCTCGATCGGCACATAGCATTCATCCGGCAAGTCGAAGGACACAGCCACGCGCTTGTCGCGGTACACCTTGTCCAGCGTGTCGCACAGGCTTTGCAGCACCGGCTCAAGCCGCACCTGATGGCGCACCAGGCCGCTTTTGCGCAAGCTGGCGCGTTGCAACTGATAGCCGATCTGCTGACTCATGCGCTCGATCTGCGATTGCAGCACCCAGGCCTGATCGCGGTCTGCCGGGCGCAGCGCCATGTCTTCGCTCACGCCCTGCAACACCGCCAGCGGGGTTTTCAGGCTGTGTGCCAGATCGTCGAGGGAATCGCGATAGCGTGCGCGTTGCTCGCGCTCACCGTGCAGCAGGCGGTTGAGAGAGCCGGTCAGGCGCAGCAATTCGCGCGGGTGTTGCTCGCTGAGGCTTTCGCGGGTGCCGCCCTCGATCTGGTCGAGCTCCTGACTCAACCGTCGCAGGGCTTGCAGGCCCCAGGTCAGGCCCAGCCACAGCAGGGTGAGCAGCACCAGCAACGCGGCGCCGAAGCCCAGGTAGAGATTTTCGCGCAGGCCTTCGAGGGTCAGCAGGTATTCGCGCACCGGTTGCAGGGCGACAATACTGAACGCGGCGCTCTTGCCACCGAGCAGCTTGACCTCCACGTCGTACACGAAGAATTCCTGGCCGTTGGCCTCGCGAATCCGCGCAAACTCATTGCCGCGCCCGTCATAGCGCGGCTTGTAGTTGATGTTTTCTTCCTGGGTCGCCCGCGAGCGCCACACCAGATGGCCCTCACGGTCGTAGATATAGCCGAGCAGGCGGCTGTCGGTGAGGTTGAAGCGCTCGTCCGGCAACTGCGCTGGCATCAGCAGGCGGTTGTTTTCAACCCGCGCCGCCGAGATCAGGGTCGTCACGTCCGACGCCAGCCGCTGCTCGATGGAATCCTGCAACGCCAGGCTGAACGCGCCCTGCATGGCCGGCAACAAACCCAGCATGAACAGCACGGCGAGGGTGGCGGCCGCCAGCATCAGGCGTACGCGAAGCGAGCGAATCAAAGGCAGCGCTCATTGAACAGGTAGCCCAGGCCACGCACGGTGTCGATCGGCTTGAACCCGGCCGGGCCTTCCAGCTTGCGGCGCAGACGCCCGACCAGCACTTCGATGACGTTCGGGTCGCGCTCGTCGTCGTCGGGGTAGAGCTGTTCCATCAAGCGGTCCTTGGCGACCACCTGCTGATGGTGGCGCATCAGGTACTCGAGGATCCGGTATTCGTAGGCGGTCAGCGCCAGCGGCTGCTCATCGAGCGAGGCTTGCTTGCGATTGAGGTCGAGCAGCAAGGGACCTGCGACGATGGTCGACTGGGTGAACCCGCTGGAGCGGCGCAGCAAGGCGTTCATGCGCGCTTCCAGCTCTTCAAACTGGAACGGCTTGACCACATAGTCGTCGGCGCCGGAGGCCAGGCCTTCGACCTTGTCCTGCCAATTGCCACGGGCAGTGAGGATCAGGATCGGGAACGTCTTGGCGTCGCTGCGCAGTTTACGGATCAGGTCCAGGCCGCCCATGCCGGGCAGGCCCAGGTCGATGATGGCCAGGTCGTGATTGAACTGCCCGGTCTGATACAGGGCTTCTTCGGCATTGGCCACGGCTTCGACCACGTGCCCGCTGTCGGTCAGGCGGGTCAACAGGTGATGACGCAGCAGCGCCTCATCTTCCACCACCAGCAATTTCATAAGGCTCTCCAAGGCAATTCAACTGTCCGACAGAGGGATATCATAGCGGCCCTGCAGGTCTTGCTGGCGTATTTTAATCCCGTTGCACTGGCCGCTGAGGCGGTAACCCGCCTGCACAGCCCAGAACCCCGACGGCTGGTCCCATGCAGACTACGCACGTGCCCCTGAACTCCCCCTGAACAAGCTCTGAACCTGGCCTGAACCACTGCGGGGTATCCACTGACGCGCCAACTCGGCAAAATACCGCGCATGACGCCCCTACCCACATGCTGCACCCCACTCGACAGCCACTGGCCCCTGCCCGCGCCCCTGCCCGGCACGGTGTTCTTCAGCACCCGCTTTGATCCGGCGCGGTTGGACAACGGCGATTTTCAGCGCTGCGCAGTGCCGCCGCCAGCGAGCATCCAGCGCTCGGTGGCCAAGCGCCAGGCGGAGTTCCTCGCCGGCCGCGTGTGTGCCCGCGCCGCCCTGCAATGCCTTGATCATTTGGACTACACCCCGGCGATTGGCGACGATCGCGCGCCGGTGTGGCCGGGGCATATCAGCGGCTCCATCACCCACAGCACCGGGCATGCGGCGGCGATTGTCGGCCACAAGGCGCAGTGGCGCGGGCTGGGGATGGATGTGGAGAACATGCTCACGCTGGAGCGGGCGCAGCGTCTGGCCGCAGAGATTCTGACGGCCGATGAGTTGCAGCGCCTGGCCCTGTTGCCGCAGGCACAGATTGCACAGGTGGTGACGCTGACGTTTTCGGTGAAAGAAAGCCTGTTCAAGGCCTTGTATCCGATTGTGCAAAAGCGCTTCTACTTTGAGCATGCCGAGGTGCTGGACTGGTCGGACACAGGTCACGTGCGGCTGCGGTTGCTGACGGACCTTTCCAGTGAGTGGTGCGATGGCAAGGAGCTGGAGGGGCAGTTTGTGGTGAATGACGGGCAATTGTTGAGTCTGGTGGCTGTCAGCGGCTGATACACCGCTATCGGGAGCAAGCCCCCTCCCACAGGGGAACGCATTCCAAACATGGAAGGGGGCTTGCTCCCGATAGCGGTCTCAGGGCTTACCTTGCACCCTCGGCCAGCTCAGGCTGAAACACGCCCCGCCCAGGTTATGGCTCTTGGCGATCAATGCCCGTCCGCCATGCCAGTAAATAATCCGCCGCACGATCGACAGGCCCAGGCCATGCCCACCGGAGGCACGGGTGCGGCTGTCGTCCAGACGCAGGAACGGCGTGAAGATGCGTTCCCAGGCGCTTTGCGGCACGCCCGGTCCGTCGTCCTCAACGTCGATACGGCACTGCGACGCGCCCACCTGATAGCTGATCAACACATGTGCCTGGGCGTGGCGCATGGCATTGCTTACCAGGTTTTGCAGGGCGCGGTGCAGGTAGCGCGGTTCGGCATCGACCCAGGCGTCATCCCCTTGCGCTGATGACAGGCAGTCACCTCGACTGACGGTGACTTCGCGACGCAGTGGCGATAACTCGCCGATGACCTGATCGAGCAGTGCATCGAGGTCGACCCGCTGAAAATTCAGCGCCGGTGCGCCCTGCTCCAGCCGGGCGTAGGTGAGCATTTCGTCGACCAGGCCATCAAGGTCCTGGATATCGCCGTCCATCCCGTCCAGGTATTTGCGTCGCGCTTCGGGCGTGGCCGCGTCGCCAAGCATTTCCAGGCCGAAACGCAGACGTGCCACCGGCGTGCGCAATTCGTGGGACACCGCACGCACCAGCTCGCGCTGAATCGCCAGCAATTGCTGCAGGTGCTCGGCCATGCCATTAAAGGCAGCGGCCAGGCGACCCACCGAATCGGCACCGCGTGCCGGCACACGCACTTGCAGATTACCCTCGGCGATCCGCGTGGCGGCAGCTTCCAGGCCTTTGAGGCGCCGCTCCAGCTGGCGCACCAGGAAATAAACGATCAAGCCGATCAGGGTCAGGCCTGCCAGCGCAATCAGCACCAGCCATTGCACCGGATACGGATTCATTTGATACAGCGGACCGATTTCCAGCACCCAGGGCGTGCCCGCCATGCCGGCAAACACGCGGATCGAGTCACCGCCCTTGCCCAGCGCCATCACCGTATCGCCTTCCGTCACGCGGCGGCGCTGGTCGTCGTCCATATCCGCCTGGTCGAGGGCCAACAGGTGCATATCAAAGCCAAAACCCTTGGCCTCTTTCAGAGCGGCCAGGCGCTGCGGCTGCTCGGCCACGGGGAAACGCACCAATTCGTCGGCCAGCAGGTAAATCGTCGCACGGGCCAGTTGCTCGCTGATCTGCTGCACGTCGCCCGTCAGTAGCAGTTGCTCCCGTTCGCTGACCAGGCGCAGCACCCGTGCGGCATGGGGCCCGGTCTGCTCCACCAGTACCTGGCCGCGCTGCAGGCGACTGCGCTGGCCGAGGTCCAACCGGGCGTCGGCCAGTGGGCGCAGTTGCAGGGGGATGCCCAGCAGACGTTCCCACATGGCCAAGGCCCGTTGACGCTCGATGGTGTTCATGGTTTGCAGGTTGTCGCCCATCAGCGCAAATGTGCCGTGGGCCAGGCGCTCGCGGTACTGGTCGCTGCGCACTCCGTTGAGCAGGTGCAGGGCCAGCACGCCGAGCAGCGCCACCAGGACCAGGGCGGCGCACATGCCGCCGTAGATGCGCAGGAAGATCGAGTTCACAGCGACGTATCCGCAGCGGCTTGGGCGACGAACAGATAGCCTTTGCTGCGGATGGTCTTGATCAGGCGCGGGTGGATCGGGTCGTCGCCGATCTTGGGGCGAATGCGTGAGATGCGCACATCGATGGAGCGGTCCTGGCCGTCATAGCCGATGCCGCGCAGAGCGATGAAGATTTCCTCGCGGGACAGAATGCGCCCGGCGTTCGCCACCAGCAGCCAGAGCAGGTCGAATTCGGCGCTGGTCAGTTCGATAGCGCCAGCGTGCAGCCAGGCTTCGCGCAGCGCACTGTCGACCACCAGCGGACCGAACTGCAGGCGGCGCTGGTGAGGGGCGCTGGTCGGTTCTGCCGGTTCGCTGCGCCGCAACAATGCCTGGATGCGCGCCAATAAAAGGCGCGGGCGCACCGGCTTGCACACATAGTCGTCGGCGCCCAGGTCCAGGCCCTGTATCTGGTCCATGTCGTCGGTGCGCGCGGTGAGCATCAGGATCACGCCGTCATACCGCGCGCGCACCTTGCGGCAGATACTCAGGCCGTCCTCGCCGGGCAGCATCAGATCGAGGATCACCAGGTCCGGCTGCTCGGCAATGATGCGCGCCGCGGCCAGCGCACCGTTACTTTCCACCGACACCCGCAGGCCGTTGCTCTGCAGGTACTCACGGGTCAGCTCGGCCAATCGCTCGTCGTCCTCGACGATCAACAAGTGCCAGGGTGCTTGCTCCACGGGTGATCCTCGTTGTTATGAAACGCCCTCCGGCGGACACCACCCCCTCCCACATTTGAATGTGCGCAGGCCATAGCGTCTTTGTCATATTTTGGGGGCATAAGTGAGGCCGATTGTAGCCATGGGCCAGCCCTCTGACACAAGACAGGAAGTGCATTCGGTGATCGCTTTTTTTTATGGTAGGGTTCGCGCCCTTCGAAATTGCACGGCCTGCATTGCGAGCTGAATGTTCAACGACAAACGGTCAGATGCAGCAGTAATGCGGCCTACACCGGCACTGAACCTTTCTTACACATTTTACCCACGAGTTATCCACAGGTTACTGCGTTGCTAACCCCTCCAAAACGCATTATCTTGTAGCTCGGCAGCAAGGTAGACCCTACATGTGGGGTTTTCGCCCAATTTGCCCAACCACAGAAGCAGTCCCTGATTCAAGTTTTTTATGGCGTGTGCAGCGTAGAACCAACGATTTTTTTCAGTAGACCAAATCGCTTAAGCGGATGGCAGCTGTTCTCCATCCCGATATGGAAAACGGTACGGGTGTTGCAGGCAAAAGCCTGGCACTCGCAATCAAATATAGAACGTGGAGACAACCCCCCCATGCAAACCGACACAACTCGCGAGAACCCGCAGGGCTCCGTGCCGCAGGCCGCTGATTCGAACCTGGATCTGTCCGCCACCGCACCTGGCCAACTGCGCGTGATCAAGCGTAATGGCACTGTCGTTCCTTACACCGATGACAAGATCACCGTCGCCATCACCAAAGCGTTTCTTGCAGTTGAAGGCGGCAATGCTGCCGCCTCGTCGCGCATCCACGACACCGTTGCCCGCCTGACCGAACAGGTCACCGCGACTTTCAAGCGTCGCATGCCGTCGGGCGGCACCATCCACATCGAAGAAATCCAGGACCAGGTTGAACTGGCCCTGATGCGTGCCGGCGAGCAGAAAGTCGCCCGCGACTACGTGATCTATCGCGATTCGCGCGCCAAGGAGCGTGCCGTGCGCGCCCCGGCCGAAGACGCCGCGGTACAGGCTCACCCGTCGATCCGCATCACCCTGGCCGACGGTTCGTTTGCACCACTGGACCTGGGCCGCCTGAACACCATCATCACCGAGGCCTGCGAAGGCCTGGAAGAAGTCGATGGTGAGCTGATCCAGCGCGAAACCCTGAAAAACCTGTACGACGGCGTGGCCCTGACCGACGTCAACACCGCCCTGGTGATGACCGCCCGTACCCTGGTTGAACGCGAGCCGAACTACTCGTTCGTGACCGCGCGCCTGCTGATGGACACCCTGCGTGCCGAAGGCCTGGGCTTCCTGGGCGTGGCCGACAGCGCCACTCACCATGAGATGGCCGACCTGTACGCCAAGGCCCTGCCGGCCTACATCGCCAAGGGTATCGAATACGAATTGCTGAACCCGATCCTGGCCACCTTCGACCTGGAAAAACTCGGCAAGGCGATCAACCACGAGCGCGACCAGCAGTTCACCTACCTGGGCCTGCAAACCCTGTACGACCGTTACTTCATCCACAAGGACGGTATCCGCTTCGAACTGCCACAGGTGTTCTTCATGCGCGTGGCCATGGGCCTGGCGATTGAAGAGAAGCATAAAGAAGACCGCGCCATCGAGTTCTACAACCTGTTGTCGTCCTTTGACTACATGTCGTCGACCCCGACGCTGTTCAACGCCGGCACCCTGCGTCCACAGCTGTCGAGCTGCTACCTGACCACCGTGCCGGATGACCTGTCGGGCATCTACCACGCGATCCATGACAACGCCATGCTGTCCAAATTCGCTGGCGGCCTGGGCAACGACTGGACTCCGGTGCGCGCACTGGGTTCGTACATCAAGGGCACCAACGGCAAGTCCCAGGGCGTGGTGCCGTTCCTGAAAGTCGTGAACGATACCGCCGTAGCGGTCAACCAGGGTGGCAAGCGCAAAGGCGCGGTGTGTGCCTACCTGGAAACCTGGCACATGGACATTGAAGAGTTCATCGAGCTGCGCAAGAACACCGGTGATGATCGCCGTCGTACCCACGACATGAACACCGCCAACTGGATTCCGGACCTGTTCATGAAGCGCGTCTTCGATGACGGCCAGTGGACCCTGTTCTCGCCGTCCGAAGTGCCGGACCTGCACGACCTGACCGGCAAGGCCTTCGAAGAGCGCTACGAGTACTACGAAGCCCTGTCCCAGTACCCAGGCAAGATCAAGCTGTTCAAGACCATCCAGGCCAAAGACCTGTGGCGCAAGATGCTGTCGATGCTGTTCGAAACCGGCCACCCATGGCTGACCTTCAAGGACCCGTGCAACCTGCGCAGCCCGCAGCAGCACGTGGGCGTGGTCCACAGCTCGAACCTGTGCACCGAGATCACCTTGAACACCAACAAGGACGAGATCGCCGTTTGCAACCTGGGCTCGATCAACCTGCCGAACCACATCGTCAACGGCAAGCTGGACACCGCCAAGCTGGAACGCACCGTCAACACCGCAGTGCGCATGCTCGATAACGTGATCGACATCAACTACTACTCGGTGCCACAGGCGCAGAACTCCAACTTCAAGCACCGTCCGGTCGGTCTGGGCATCATGGGCTTCCAGGACGCGCTGTACCTGCAGCACATTCCTTACGGTTCGGATGCCGCGGTCGAGTTCGCCGACAAGTCCATGGAAGCGGTCAGCTACTACGCGATCCAGGCTTCCTGCGACCTGGCCGACGAGCGCGGCGCCTACGAGACGTTCCAGGGTTCGCTGTGGTCCAAGGGCATCCTGCCGCTGGATTCGCAACAGATCCTGATCGAGCAACGTGGCCAGAAGTACATCGACGTTGACCTGAACGAATCCCTGGACTGGGCGCCGGTACGTGCCCGTGTGCAAAAAGGCATTCGTAACTCCAACATCATGGCCATCGCACCGACCGCAACCATCGCCAATATCACTGGCGTGTCGCAGTCGATCGAACCGACCTACCAGAACCTGTATGTGAAATCGAACCTGTCGGGCGAATTCACCGTGATCAACCCGTACCTGGTGCGCGACCTGAAAGCCCGCGGCCTGTGGGACTCGGTCATGATCAACGACCTGAAGTACTACGACGGTTCGGTGCAGCAGATCGAGCGCATCCCGCAGGAGCTCAAAGAGCTCTACGCGACCGCCTTCGAAGTGGACACCAAGTGGATCGTTGACGCCGCCAGCCGTCGTCAGAAGTGGATCGATCAGGCGCAGTCGCTGAACCTGTACATCGCCGGCGCTTCGGGCAAGAAGCTCGACGTGACCTACCGCATGGCCTGGTACCGTGGCCTGAAAACCACTTACTACCTCCGTGCCCTGGCCGCGACCAGCACCGAGAAGTCGACCATCAACACCGGTAAGCTCAACGCGGTTTCCAGCGGCAACCACGGTGATGATTCGGTGCTGGCTGCTCCAGCCGGTCCGGCGCCAGTGCCAAAGGCTTGCGCCATTGATGAGCCGGATTGCGAAGCTTGCCAATAAGCTGAGCGCGTCACTCGAAGCCCGTCAACCGAAAGGTTGACGGGCTTTTTTCATGCCTCGCCCACTCTACACAAAGGCGTACGCTTCACCGCGCTGCTCCTGTTGTGGGCGCCCACCTCGTCCCCCCCATAACTCCACCTGCCCGCCAATGACCGCCATCGAATGGCCGCCGTAGTTCACAACGCCCAACGCGCCGCTGGCGAGCTCATCACGCGACGATTGCCGGTAAAGCCCCTTGAGCCCCAAACGATCCAGGCCTTCGCTGGCATGTTCACCGTCGTTCAGGCTTACCAGGGCATCCAGGTAGCTCCTGCGGGCATTGTGATCATTGCCCTCGCCAAAGCCATTGTTGCCTTCCATCTGCGCCCGTTTGGCACTCGCGGCATACAGAAAGTTGGCGTCGGTCATCATCGCCGGGTCATCGCCCAGGAAGCGGGCCTGCTGGGCGGCCTGCTGCAATTCGCCCTTGCTCAAGTGGAGCTGGAAACCATCTCGCATCTGAACATCCCAACCATCGCCAGCCGCTTTCACGTCGCGGAAAATATCGGTGGGCTTCTGACCGAACTTCATCATCGCGCTTTTTATGGCTGAAACTGTTACGCAGTTCCCATCCGGCCCTTGCCTGAACCCGGACCAGATATTGCCAGGCTCTCTGCCCATCCCAGGCTTTTTACCCGGATTGCTTTTGTCGGGTGTGTAATGGGTAAAACGCGCCCCTTGGGTGAAGGGCTTGTTGCTCATGGATTCTACGGAACCGAAATTTTCAGGCCTGACGCGCGGGCCCGAGCCGCCGCCTCCCGGCAACGGCAGTGAAGGCAAGGCCGCATCGTCCTCAGGAAACCATCCGCTCAGTAACTGCTTGAGAAATTGAAGAAACTTGCGATCCGCGTCCTCAATCAATTTTTTGAGGAGGTTCTTGAACGGCTCATCGCCTATCTTCTCGCGCAACGCATTGAGCTTGTCGCGCGTCTCCCTGACCGTCTGGCTTTTGCCGTCCTGCTGTGCATCGAAGAGTTCATTCAGCAACTGCTTGAGCGCCGCCACCTCGGCCACCGGCACCACCGCAGGCGTCTCGCCACGCGCTCCCCCCGGGGTAACGCCCGCACGTGCGCCAGCAAACCCTGATACCCCTGAATTCCACATAACCCGCCCCTTTGATTGGTTAGCCTCGTGGGCCCTGGCCCATCAGTGGCAAAGCGGGCATGGCGCGTTCCTCCCGCCGGCATTTCAAGGCATAACCTGATAGTCCGCTGGCGTTTTTCCTACGTGTCTAGTCCTGAAATAGGTTTACACCTGTTTCAGTCTCAAAACGCCTGATGCACCGCATCGGGCGTTTTGTATTTCAGGGATAAGTGCGGCCGCTCCCCGTTGTAGATCAGCACCGACTCATCC
>NZ_CAKLBR010000032.1:0-46305 GCF_920984685.1 Pseudomonas sp. Leaf59
GTGGATGAGTCGGTGCTGATCTACAACGGGGAGCGGCCGCACTTATCCCTGAAATACAAAACGCCCGATGCGGTGCATCAGGCGTTTTGAGACTGAAACAGGTGTAAACCTATTTCAGGACTAGACAAGCGAGTCACTCAGAACTGCGGGTCACCTACGTGCAGAATCTTCATGCCATTGGTGCCACCGGTGGTGTGGTAGCTGTCGCCCTTGGTCAGGATGACCCAGTCGCCCTTCTCCACAACACCGCGTTTGATCAACTCGTCGATGGCGGCCTGGCTGACTTCATGAGGCGGCAGCGAAGCAGGATCGAACGGCACGGTGTAGACGCCACGGAACATAGCCGCGCGGGCCTGGGCTTCGCGGTGCGGGGTGAACGCGTAGATCGGCACCGAGGAACGGATACGCGACATGATCAACGGCGTGTAGCCACTTTCGGTCAAGGCGATGATCGCTTTCACGCCCGGGAAGTGGTTGGCGGTGTACATCGCCGCCAGGGCGATGCTCTGGTCGCAGCTTTCGAAGACCTTGCCGATACGGTGGCTGGAGGTCTTGCTGGTCGGGTGCTTTTCGGCACCGACGCAGATACGCGCCATCGCCTGCACGGCTTCCAGTGGGTACGGGCCGGCGGCACTTTCGGCCGAGAGCATCACGGCGTCGGTGTAGTCGAGCACGGCGTTGGCCACGTCGGACACTTCGGCGCGGGTCGGCATCGGGTTCTGGATCATCGACTCCATCATCTGGGTCGCCACGATGACCGCTTTGTTGTGGCGGCGTGCGTGCAGGATGATTTTCTTCTGGATGCCGATCAGCTCGGCGTCGCCGATTTCCACACCCAGGTCGCCACGGGCAACCATCACGGCGTCGGAGGCCTTGATCAGGCCGTCGAGGGTTTCGTCATCGGCCACGGCTTCAGCGCGTTCGATCTTCGCCACCAACCAGGCGGTACCGCCGGCTTCGTCGCGCAGTTTACGGGCGTATTCCATGTCGGCAGCGTCGCGCGGGAAGGATACGGCGAGGTAGTCCACTTCCATCTCGGCGGCGAGCTTGATGTCGGCCTTGTCTTTTTCAGTCAGGGCCGGGGCGGTCAGGCCACCGCCGCGACGGTTGATACCTTTGTGGTCCGACAGCGGGCCACCGATGATCACGGTGCAGTGCAGTTCAGTCGGGGTGGCGGTGTCGACGCGCATGACCACGCGGCCATCGTCGAGCAGCAGTTCGTCGCCGACGCCACAGTCCTTGACCAGATCCGGGTAATCGATACCCACGACCTGCTGGTTGCCGTCGGTCAGCGGATGGCTGGTGGAGAAGGTGAACTTGTCACCAATCTTCAGCTCGATGCGCTTGTTGGTGAATTTGGCGATACGAATTTTCGGGCCTTGCAGGTCACCCAGCAACGCGACGAAGCGGCCGTGTTTAGCGGCCAGATCACGCACCAGCTTGGCGCGAGCCTTGTGCTCGTCCGGGGTGCCGTGGGAGAAGTTCAGACGGGCAACGTCCAAACCAGCCAGAATCAGCTGTTCGAGGACTTCCGGCGAGTTACTGGCCGGGCCAAGGGTGGCGACGATTTTGGTGCGACGGACGGACATGCACAGACTCCTGAGTTCAAGCGCTGGGGAAGGCTACTATGCTCTTTGGTTGTAGTCATTGTTCGTTTGCACTACTTATCGACGATTGGCTGGTTTGAGCGTCAATTGAATAGACGAACATCCTTGAAGATTTTCGACGAGGGGTCGATACACTGCACAAGACAGGAGAACCCCCATGCGAATTTTGCTCGTTGCTGCCCTGGCCGTCAGTGTTGTCGGCTGCACCCGCTGGTCCATGGACCATCATTTGAACAACGCCTACCGTGCGTACAAGGTGGGTGACTGTGAGCGCGTGACCCTGGAATTGTCCCAGGTCGACCGTGAAAGCCGTACCCGGCGCTACGTACAGCCGGAAGTTTCGATGTTGCGCGGGCAATGCCTGGAGCGACAGAAGCTGTTTGTGGATGCGGTGCAAACCTATCAGTTCATCATCAGCCAGTACCCGTCCAGCGAATACGCGTACCGCGCCCGCGCCCGCCTGGACACGCTGCAGCAACTGGGTCATTACCCCGGCGCCAGCGTCGCGCAACCCCGGCCCGCATCCCTTTGATAAAATTTGTCACGCTGTAACTGGCCCGTCTCACGTCTTAGGCTAATATTTGTATATCTGTTCGATATTTTTATATTCAAATGGATTGAATGTCTGGAGTTGGTAGATTCATAGCGATGACGCACAGCACCGTTGTCGCGCCGACCTCGGGGAGAGCGGGCCTGTATCGCCGTTCCGAATCACTGGCTCGGCCAGAGTAATATCCAATGGATGGCACTCATCATGTTTACTAATCGACGTATTGAGCGGCATGAGTTATCCCGTTTCCTGCAAGTGTTCAATCGGTTTACGGACAAGCCTATTGGTTACCTGGGCAATGTGTCTGAAGACGGGCTGATGTTGATCAGCCAATTACCGATGATGATCAGCGCGACGTTTGAACTGTGCGTGAAGGTTCCCATGGCGAATGGGGACGTTCAGGCAATCGACCTCACTGCTACATGTTTGTGGAGTCGTGAGGACGTCAATCCGCAGCACTATGACTCAGGTTTCAGTGTGGTCGCCGCGCCTGCGGAGTACAGACAACTGATCACCGCCTTGTTGCGTTACTTCAGTTTTGACCACTTGCAGGCTTCTGCCTAGACATCGCGCGTTGTCGACCCGGGCAGGTGTGTTTACCTTCGCCGTGGTCGTGCGCATTTTTTATAGCACCCCGGCTTTTTTCCAGTCCATGTAACGCGTCACCAACGCCGGTCCCAGCGCTGAGGGCAGGGTATCCAGTACGGCCAACCCGTGGGCGTTCAGACGATCATGCAATTCGTCGCGCCGGGTGAGGTAGTCGACGGCGCCGCTGTAGGCCAATGCCTCGGGCAAGGTTTGCACGGAAGACTGGCGCAGTTGGTCGAGCACTTCCTCGCGCAGGCTGGCGACCAGCACCCGGTGTTGGCGGCCGATGCGTTTGACTGCAGTCAGTAATGCCTCATCGTCCTCGTCCCGCAGGTTGCTCACTACAATGACCAGCGCACGGCGTTTCTGTCGGGCCAGCAGTTGGCTGGCAGCGGCTTCGTAATCGGCGGTGCGTTGCGTGGTATCCAGGTCGTAGACGTTGTTGAGCAACAGGTTCAACTGGCCGGTGCCCTTGACGGGCGCCAGATAACGGGGCTGATCGCAGGCAAAGGTGCACAGCCCCACCGCATCGCCTTGACGCAAGGCGACGTAGCTGAGCAGCAGGCAGGCATTGAGGGCGTGGTCGAAGTGGGAAAGCTCGGCGTCCTGGCTGCGCATGCGCCGACCGCAATCGAGCATGAACACGATTTGCTGGTCGCGCTCGTCCTGATACTCCCGGGCGATGGGTGTGCGTTGGCGTGCGGTGGCCTTCCAGTCGATCTGCCGCAGGCTGTCGCCCTCGCGAAACTCGCGCAACTGATGAAACTCCAGCCCTGGGCCGCGTCGCGGATGCTGTCGAACACCCAATTGGCTCAGCCAGCTGTCCACGCCCAGCAGTTGTGCGCCATACAGGCGCGCGAAGTCCGGGTAGACGCGGGTGGCGTCGGATACCTCCACAAAGCGTCGAGCCGACCACAGCCCCAGTGGGCTGGGCAGATGAATTTCACACCGACTGAAACTGAAATGCCCGCGCCGCAACGGGCGCAGGCGATAGCCCAACTCGCTGCGCGTGCCGGGTCGCAGTTCAATCAGTTGGGGCATGTTCTCCACGCTCAGCCCATCGGGTGCGTGATCGAATACCTGCACGGTCAGCGGCTGCGGATAATCGTGGTGCAGGGTCAGGCGCACGTCGCCCCAGCGACCCAGGGCCAGGCTGCCAGGCATCTGCCGTTGCACCCGGATGCCCGGGCGGCGGCGCAGGCGAAGGGCGTCCAGCAGGGCCAGCAGCAACAGCGCCAGCAACAGGCCCCACGCCACCTGGTGCAGGGTGTCGGGCAGCTTGAGCTGCAACGCCGCGGTGATACCCAGCAGAGTGTTCAAACCCAGCAGGACACCGAGCCAGATCAGCAGCAGACGGGTTGGCTTCATGGGTGGCTCATTGCCTCGGCGCCGGAATCTGATCCAGCAGTTGTTTGAGCACCTGATCCACATCCAGGCCATCGATGTCCAGTTCGGGGGCAATTCGTACCCGGTGGCGCAGCACTGCCATGGCGCAGCTCTTGATGTCGTCCGGGGTGACAAACTCGCCGCCGCGCAACAGGGCGCGGGCACGAGCGCCGCTGACCAGGGCAATTGAGGCGCGCGGACCGGCACCGATGGTCAGTCCTGGCCAACTGCGGGTGGCCCGGGCCAGGCGTACGGCATAGTCGAGCACTTGCTCATCCAGCGGCAGCTCAGTGGCGACCCGCTGCAGGTGCAGCACATCCGCAGCGAGCAGCACGGTACGCAGCGGTTGTACATCCAGCATGTCGGCACGCGAAGAACGCGTGACTTCGCGCACCATGTCCAGTTCCTGCCGAGCATCCGGGTAGTCCATGCGAATTTTGAGCATGAAGCGGTCCAGTTCGGCCTCCGGCAGGGGGTAAGTGCCTTCCTGCTCAATGGGGTTCTGAGTGGCCAGCACCATGAACGGCTGCCCGATGGGCAGCGCCTCGCCCTCCAGGGTCACCTGGCGTTCCTGCATGGCCTCGAGCAGCGCCGCCTGGGTTTTGGCGGGTGCGCGGTTGATTTCGTCGGCCAGCAGCAGGTGGGTGAACAACGGACCCTTGCGCAACTTGAACTGTTCGGTGTGCAGGTCATAGACAGCGTGGCCGGTGACATCGCTGGGCATCAGGTCGGGAGTGAACTGGATACGCGCGAAATCACCGCCGAAGCAGCGCGCCAATGCGCGTACCAGCAACGTCTTGCCCAGCCCAGGCACGCCCTCAAGCAATACGTGGCCGCCTGCAATCAATGCCGTCAGTACGTCATCAATTACGTCGTCCTGGCCAATCACCGCCTTGCGCAGTTCAACGCGCAAAGCGCTGGCCAGTTCGCTGGCCTGTAGCAAGGTGGCGCTGGTCAGGGGCGTGGCGCTGGGAAATTCACTCATAGGGCATTCCTGAGGGTTTGCAGGCATGCCACCTGATGGCTGAAATCGGCGCTGGAGAGCCGTTTTGCCGCAAGTGGCCCAAGGGCCTGGCTGATGACGTGAGAAGGTTGGCGGGTAAGGTGTTCAAGGACCTGGCACTGTGCCGCGTTATCGAGGTGTTCAAAGCCTGGGTGGCGGCGCCGCGCGGTGCGCAGGATATCGCGCTGCAAGGCCTGCAGCAGCGTGCCCTGGCCGCTGCGGCGCAGCAGGAAGTCAGCGCTGGCCTTCAAGTGTTCCTGCAATTGCCGACGCGCTTTGGGGGCCGGAGTCTGCACCGGGCCCTGGCGCATGCCGGCCTGCCAGAGTGCCAGGACAATCAGCGCGGCAAGCGTTACCAGAGCCTGGGGGAAATAGTGCATCAGCAGGCTGAGCAGGTTGTCGACGTCACTGTTGAACAGCA
Source organism: Pseudomonas sp. Leaf59 (assembly GCF_920984685.1). Taxonomy (NCBI): domain Bacteria; kingdom Pseudomonadati; phylum Pseudomonadota; class Gammaproteobacteria; order Pseudomonadales; family Pseudomonadaceae; genus Pseudomonas; species Pseudomonas sp. Leaf59. The sequence continues at coordinate 5,556 of NZ_CAKLBR010000032.1, forward strand.
ACGTGACGGCTGTGTCCCGGTTCAGGTACCACAGCAGCCAGGCGTTATCGTGCTGGCCGATGATGGGGGCTTTCCACAGGTCGCTGTCGGTGACCACTGTCACACGGCCTTGCCCGAGGTTGAGCTGCATCAGGTGGCTGGCCCTGGCGCTGTTGGCGGAAAACTGGGCCAGATGCGTGGGGTCGGTGAGGTTGAAGTCGGTGTCGAAACTGAAATAGGCCGGGGCGGTTTCATTGTCGACGTAAAGTTTGGTCAGGTCCGGCTTGCTCCCTTTGCGCGCGGGAGCCGGTTCCTCGGGATCGTCACTCAACCACTGATGGATGTGCAGGCGATCGAGCAGCAAGTCGCCGCTTTTATCGGTCTCTTCATCCCAGAGTGCTTCAGCGACCAGCAACAGATGTCCGCCTGACCTTGCCCAGTCCAATAGTTGCTCTGCCTGGCGTGGGGTCATGTTGCCGCGCTCGCCCAGCAGCAACAGGCTATTGCCTTTGGCGGGAAGGTCGGCGAGCCGATCCAGGCCATGGGCATGCTCAACCACAAGGCCTTGCCCGCGCAGGAACTGCTCTGCCGCAAGGTAGGGATTGGCCAGCGCCTCCGGCGATGGGCCTCGATCCACTACTTCGTCATAGGGAATGGCCTTGCTCCACAGAAACAACCCGCCTGCCCCCAGCAGGCCTGCCAGCAGCAATCCTACACACAGCAATGTCCGGTTCATTGGGCAATACCTGCGTTGAACAGGCTGCGCCAATCGCTGCACAGTTGTTGTTGCGCCAACGGGGGAGGTGGCCGGTGACCGTAGGCGAGGTTTTGCCAATGGCGAGTCAGGTCTGTGCTGAAGGCCAGCAGGTGTGGTTGTTGCAATTGTTGAATGCGCTCCAGCACCTGGCCCTCGGTATCGGCGCTTTTCAGTGGCAGGTTGAAGTCGTGCAGCAACCGGCTAAGCAGGCCACGGTAGAGCAGTCCAAGGGCTTCGCGTGGCTGAGTGGGCCACAGTTGTTCGGCCGCACCGGCAACATCGTTGGGCAGGGTCTCGATGCCCACCGCCAGCCCGAATAACTGGGTGGGCGCAGGCAAGGCTGTGTCGGGTTTGCGTGGCCTTCGTCGGCTGACAAAGGTGCGCAGCCAGTCGCGATAACGCCAGACCAGCAACGCCACGCCGCTCGCCAGCAAACCCCACAACAGGACTTCGACGACCTGGGCCAGATGTTTGAAGCTGGCGCTGTTGAAGTTGTCCAGCAGTGCCTGCAGCCATGCGGGAAGTTTGCCATCACCACGCGGCTGGTTTTTTACGGCGGGTTTTTCGTCGCCGAAGCGATAGCGCGTGACGGTCTCGGGGTTCTTGAAGGGTGGCTTGTCCAGCAGAGTCTTGATCGATTGGCTGGCGGCCTGGGTGCTGACCGGTTTGGGCGGGCTGGCGTCATCCGCCATGGACGGCTGGCTGAAGAAGGGCATCAGCATCAGGCCTGCTACCAACAGCAACAGCGGCGCGACGCTGCCCAGGCGCTCTCGAAGGCGGCGAAATACCAGTTCCAGGTCCCAGGCCTCGAGTACGGTGCGGCGGTTGAGGTACAGGCTGAAGCCGCAGGCGACGTAGATCGGTTCCCAGAACACCAGAATCAATGCGTAGAACGCATTGCTCATGTGTTCCAGCCACAGCGCTTGCGAACCGGTGGCCTGCGCCAGGCGTTGCCAGTCCCAGTCCAGCTCGATCTGCTGGGGGATGAACAGGTAAAACAATGCCATGGCGCCGAACCACAACGTTATTTCAAGGCACATCCCAAGTAGGGTGAGCCAGCGCGAAGCTCCACCGTTACGTTGGAGCAGCACGCCCAGGCGTTTCTGACGCGCGTCACCGTCCAGTCCTTCGAGCTGGCTGACGGGCATCACAAAGCTGCGACTCAGGCTGAGCCGTCTCCAGATCAAGCTGCTCAACAACTGGCCTTTAAGCAGGCGCGGCCACTGGCGCACAGCCTGCCTGAGGCTGGGAGTCTCGCCGAACAAGGCCCTGGACAGGATGTACAGCGGCAAGCAGTCGAACGCCGGTTTCAGCCACCAGAACAGAAGCATGGCGGTGGACGGATACTTCCAAAACGCAGCGCTGAGCAAAATAAATACTGGCAAGCTCACAATCGCCCAACTGGCTATCAGCAGCCAACGGTGTTTACGGGCCATCAGTACACCAAGGTCCATGGCTTCCCAAGGCGTGCGCGGCCGAATGACTACGCTTGAATCACTCAGGCGCATGGCGGGTGCGTCCGGTCAATGTCAGATAAGCGATCACCAGCAGCCATAGCACGGCGCCCACCAGGTATTTGATCCAGAGTGCAGTGGTGGTGGAGGACGACCAGTAGGCTTCGATAAAGGCTGCGATGAGCAGCAATATCATGACGCCGCAGAGCATTTGTATGCTTTTGCGCGCTGCCAGCCGCAGTGACTCGGCGCGTGTGAGGCGACCGGGCGCGATCAATGCCCAGCCCAACTGCAAGCCTGCCGCGCCGGCGAGGGCGATGGCAGTGAGTTCGAAAGCGCCATGGCCGATAACGAACGACCAGAAGGTCTGGCCGTAGCCGATTTCAGTGAGGTGCCCGGAGATGGCGCCGATGATCAAGCCGTTGTAAATCAGGAAAAACACACTGCCCAGCCCGAACAGCAAGCCTGCGGCGAATGTCTGGAAGGCAATCCCGATGTTGTGCATCACGTAGTAGCCGAACATCATCCAGTCCTCACTGGATGCTCGCTCGGCGACGCGGCCCAGGCGACTGGAATCGGGGTCATACATACCTTGCATCTCGGCGACCTGCTGCGGGCTGACAATGCTGTAGATCAATTCGGGAAACAGGTATACCAGCAGCGCAACCACCATCAGGCTGCCGAAGAACAGCAGCCCGGCGATCAACACGAAGCGCCACTGCTCGCGCACCAGTCGTGGAAAATCGGCCAGCACGAAGCTCAATACGTTCGCGGTCAATTGGCTGCGGTGCCGGTACAGCTGCTGATGACCGCGCAATGCCAGTTGTTGCAGCGGGTCGACCAGATAACTGCTGTAGCCGCGCTCCTGGGCCAGGGCGAGGTGCTGGCACAGACGCCGATACTGATGGGGAAAGTCGGCCATATCGCCGGTCTTGAGCTTGCCTTGCTCCAACTGTTTCAGTTGTGCGGCAAAGGCTTGCCACTGCGGTTGGTGACGGCTTTCGAACAGGCTCTGTTTCATGTCGGCCCCAGCAAACCACGCGCGACGCCATTGAGTTGCTCTGCGGCATGAGCCGCCGGCACCTGCAGGGGCGTTGCGAGGATGGAAGCCAGTTCGTGCACCCGCTCTGCGGACAATTCGCTCTGGCGCTCGGCAAATCCGAGGATGGCGCGTTGTTCGCTGAGGTGCAGGGCGAACGGCAGGCGCAGAGGTGCGGCCTGCGGCACTTTGGGGCGGGCCAGTGGCTGTTCGCGATAAATCACCAGCGTGCCAGCGGCGAGATCGCCGAGTCTTTTGAAATGGGGATGTTGCAGGCAACTGACGGCGCCGAAAAAGTAGCCGAAGGGCAGCATGTCGACAAAGCGCAGCAGATTGCGGATAAGCGAAGCGGACCAGCCGACGGGTGTGCCGTCATCCTGCACCACGCGCAGGCCCATGACCTGCTTGCCGGGTGAGCAGCCCTGGTTGAGCACTTCGAACAGCACCATGTACCACCAACTGACCAGAAACAGCAGCAGCGAACCCAGGCCGATGCCGATATTGCCCAGTAGCGCCAGTGGCACCAGCAGGATGCCCATGACCAGCGCGCGTACGCCGAGGTCGAAGGCAAAGGCCAGCGCCCGTGGCAGCAGGCCGGCGGGACGCAGGGGCAGGTCGATGCCCTCCGGGGTCTCGATCTGGTAGCGGGTGTCCAATGGGGCTGATTGCATCGCGGTCCCTGGCAGTGCGGAGCGGCTGGAAGACACGGATGCTAGCAGTGTCGACGGCGGAAGCAACCATCCAAGATTTTACTGGATGTTTGTACAGCTGATTTGGCGCTGGCCCTGGACGCCTTGCAGCGCCTAGACTTTATCAATCTTCAGCTCAGGAATGGCCCGTGACCTCGATTTTCTGGTACGACTATGAAACCACCGGCATCAATCCACGCAGCGATCGTCCTCTTCAGGTCGCCGGTATTCGCACCGATCACGACCTCAACGAGATAGACGCGCCGGTCAATCTGTATTGCCTGCCCAGTGACGATATCCTGCCGCACCCGGCAGCTTGCGCAATTACCGGCATCACGCCTGCAATACTGGCGCAACAGGGCCTGGCCGAGGCGGACTTCATGACCCGTGTGCATGCGCAACTGGCAGCCCCCGGCACCTGTGGCGCCGGTTACAACACCTTGCGGTTTGACGATGAAATGACGCGGTACAGCCTGTACCGCAATTTCTTCGACCCTTATGCGCGGGAATGGCAGGGCGGCAACAGTCGCTGGGACTTGATCGATGTGGTGCGCACGGCCTACGCATTGCGTCCCGAAGGGATCACCTGGCCCGAACAGGACGGGCGCGTCACCCTCAAGCTTGAACGCCTGACCCAGGCCAACGGGATTGATCACGGCCAGGCGCACGATGCGTTGTCCGACGTACGCGCCACGATTGCGCTGGCCCGCCTGGTCCGCGAGAAACAGCCCAAGCTGTACGACTGGCTGTTTCAACTGCGCAGCAAGCAGCGCGTCATGGATCAGATCCGCCTGCTGCAGCCGATGGTGCATATATCCGGGCGCTTTTCCGCCGAGCGTCACTATTTGGGCGTGGTGCTCCCCCTGGCCTGGCACCCGCGCAACCGCAATGCCTTGATTGTGTGCGACCTGGGGCTTGATCCGCAGGGGCTGATCGAGCTGGACGCTGAAACTTTACGTCAGCATCTCTATAAGCGCCGCGATGAACTGGCCGAGGGCGAGATGCCTGTGCCGCTCAAGTTGGTGCATATCAACCGTTGCCCGGTGGTTGCTCCCTTGAGTGTGCTGCGGGCGCAGGACCGTGAACGGCTGCAATTGGACATGGACAGTTATCAGGCACGTGCGCTGCGGCTAACTGACGCACAGGCTGTATGGCGTGACAAGTTGACGGCTATTTATGCCGAGGAAGATTTCGCCGCGAGTGAAGATCCCGAGCAGCAGCTGTACGCTGGTTTTATCGGTGACCGCGACCGCCGATTATGTGAACAAGTCCGAGCCGCAGAACCCGCACAACTCGCCCGTCAGCAGTGGCCATTTGATGATCACCGTTTACCGGAATTATTATTTCGCTACCGCGCCCGTAACTTTGCTGACACCTTGAGCAGTGAGGAGCAACAACGCTGGAAACTTTTCTGTCAGCAACGTTTGTCGGACGCACAATGGGGGGCTCCCAATACGCTGGAGGCATTTAATCTTGCGCGACGGGAGTTGGCGGTTAGTGCTACATCGATTCAGTGTCAGGTACTGGATCAATGGCAGGATTATGTCGATGCTTTGGCGGCGCGGATGAATTTGTAGGAGGATAACTGCAGAAGTGTTCCGGCAATAAAAAACGCCAGCAAGCTGGCGTTTCAGGGGGGCGCAAATCAGGCGGGGCCTGGCAAGGCTTAGCCCAGCAGAGTGGCCCAACCTTCGACCACGTCACCGCCCCACTTGGCTTTCCACTCTTTCAGCGTCTTGTGGTTGCCACCTTTGGTTTCAATCACTTCGCCGTTGTGCGGGTTTTTGTATTGCTTGACCTTGCGAGCACGTTTGGTGCCGGTAGTTTTCACAGCGCCACGCGGTGCTTTAACTTTCGACTCTGGATCCAGCAGCGCGATGATGTCACGCAGGGACTTGGAGTATTCACCCATCAGGGTGCGCAGCTTGCCTTCGAATTCCAGCTCGGTTTTCAGTTTGTCGTCTTGGGACAGATTCTTCAAACGGGCTTGCAGCTCTTTGATAGCTTCTTCGGTGGCGCGGTATTCGTTGATCAGGGACATGTGGACTACCTTATGTAGAACGCGGATGACAGGGACAGTGGGCCAATAATAGTCAGGCAATTTGCTCAAGTAAACATTTAAGCGTGTATTCAGGTGAATTACGTTGAATGTAAGCGGCACCGCGATGCAATCGACTTAATAAGTAGCGGTATGTGCAACGACATTCTGATTAATTTCTCGCTTACTGCTCACGCATACAGGTTGTACATTTATCTAAGGGCGGTAAAACCTTACACAATTAAGGGGCACCGGCAGAGCGGGAGGGCAGAATAAGCGCGAAGGAATACTGCAGTTTTTCTGCGCAATCGCTAGAATGGCGGCCTTTGCGAAGTTCTGGAGTTTCCCCCTAATGCGCACTTTTCGGCTGGTGATTGCTTGCCCGGACCGGGTTGGCATCGTTGCCAAAGTCAGTAACTTTCTGGCCTCCCACAACGGTTGGATCACCGAGGCGAGCCATCACTCGGACGATCTCAGCGGTTGGTTTTTCATGCGTCACGAAATACGTGCCGACACGCTTCCCTTTGGTCTGCAGGCCTTCCGCGAGGCGTTTGCGCCGATTGCCGAAGAGTTTTCGATGACCTGGCACATCACTGACACCGAGCAGAAAAAACGAGTGGTGCTGATGGCCAGCCGTGAGTCCCACTGTTTGGCCGACCTGCTGCACCGTTGGCACAGCGATGAGCTGGACTGCGAGATTGCCTGCGTGATCTCCAACCATGACGACCTGCGCAGCATGGTCGAATGGCATGGCATCCCGTACTACCACGTGCCGGTCAACCCGCAGGACAAGGAGCCGGCGTTTGCCGAGGTTTCCCGTCTGGTCGGGCAGCATGAAGCCGACGTGGTAGTGCTGGCGCGCTACATGCAGATCCTGCCGCCGGAACTGTGCCGCGAATACGCTGGCAGGGTGATCAACATTCACCACAGCTTCCTGCCCTCGTTTGTCGGCGCCAAGCCGTACCATCAGGCGTCCCTGCGCGGTGTGAAGTTGATTGGTGCTACCTGCCACTACGTCACTGAAGAGCTGGATGCCGGCCCGATCATCGAGCAGGACGTGGTGCGTGTCAGCCACAGCGACAGCATCGAAGACATGGTGCGTTTCGGCCGTGACGTCGAGAAGATGGTGCTGGCCCGTGGCCTGCGTTATCACCTGGAAGATCGCGTGCTGGTGCATGGCAACAAGACAGTTGTGTTCTGATCTCAGCGATTGAAGAATCAAGGGCCTGGGCGTTAAATCGTCCCAGGCCCTTTTTCTTTGCCTGTATGTCGAGGATTGAGTCATGAATGGCCCTTTGGACAAAGCGACCGCAAAGGCGCCGGCGACCCTGGGTGAGGGCTGTTTGAGCCGCTATGACCCGGATGACCTGAACAGTGAAGACGGCACGGACTTTCCCGGTGCCGCCCAGTTATGGGAACGCGAGCGCAGCAAGTCCGAGCCTGACAAGGACTGATCAAGTTCGAACGTTACCCATCTTTCAAGCGCAGATTTTATTCATCGCGTGATAGAGGCGGCTAATGTCTTAATATTCCAGGCGCCTACCTGCGGCACTGGACATCAACCATGGGTGACGAAATGCCTGATTCCACACAACTCCTGATCGGTGCCGACTCAGACGGCCAGCCCATCGCCCAGCCCATGCGCCTGGCCAATCGTCATGGATTGATCGCCGGGGCAACGGGCACGGGCAAGACCGTGACCTTGCAGCGCCTGGCGGAAGCCTTCAGCGATGCGGGGGTGGCGGTATTTGCCGCCGATATCAAAGGAGACCTCTGTGGCCTCGGCGCCGCCGCCAACCCCCAGGGCAAGGTGGCCGAGCGTATCGCCGGCATGCCTTTCATTAATTACACCGCCAGGGCGTATCCCGTCACGCTGTGGGACATTCACGGCCAGTCCGGTCATCCATTGCGCACCACCATCAGCGAAATGGGGCCGCTGTTGCTCGGCAGCCTGCTGGAGCTCACCGACAGCCAACAGTCGGCACTGTACGCGGCCTTCAAGGTGGCCGACCGCGAAGGCCTGTTGCTGTTGGACCTCAAGGACCTCAAGGCGCTGCTCAATCACCTGCACTATCACCCAGAACTGCTGGGCGATGACGCGGCATTGATGAACACGGGCTCCAGCCAGGCGCTGCTGCGACGTCTGGCAGTGCTGGAACAGCAGGGCGCCGACGCTTTGTTTGGCGAGCCCGCGTTGCAACTTGAAGATATTTTGCAGCCCGCCGCAGAGGGCCGCGGCCGTATTCATCTACTGGACGCCAGCCGCCTCGTGCATGAAGCGCCGAAGGTGTACGCCACGTTCCTGTTGTGGCTCCTGGCGGAGCTGTTCGAGCAATTGCCGGAGCGCGGCGATGCCGAAAAGCCGCTGCTGGCGCTGTTCTTCGATGAGGCCCATTTGTTATTCGCCGATACCCCCAAGGCGTTGCAGGATCGCCTGGAGCAAGTAGTGAGGTTGATTCGCTCCAAAGGCGTTGGCGTGTATTTCGTCACGCAGTCCCCGGGGGATCTGCCTGACACCGTACTGGCGCAACTTGGCCTGCGTATCCAGCACGGCTTGCGCGCGTTCACCACTAAAGAACAGAAATCCCTGCGCGCCGTGGCCGAGGGTTTCCGCGCGAATCCGGCGTTCGATGCATTAACGGTGCTGACGGAGCTGGGCACTGGTGAGGCGTTGGTCGGCACGTTGCAGGAAAAGGGCATGCCGGAGGTCGTCCAGCGGGTGCTGGTGGCACCGCCACAATCGCGGATCGGCCCGCTCAGTGAGGTCGAACGTGCGGCGCTGATCGCCAGCTCGCCCCTGCAAGGCCGTTATGACAAACCGATCGATCGCGAATCCGCCTATGAAGTGCTGATGGCGCGCAAGGAATTGGGGCCAGGCGCAGACTCCACGCCTGCCGCCCAGGAGCCGAGCTTCACCGACAGGGCCGGCGCGTTTCTGGGGACGGCGGCAGGCAAGGCGCTCAAGTCCGCGATGCAGCAGGCAGCCAATCAAATGGGGCGGCAGTTGGTGCGCGGTTTGCTGGGCTCGTTGCTCGGCGGCAGCAAGCGCAAGTAGCGGCTCAGGCCTTGGGCCTGGCGTGGGCGGCCAGGCGTTCCAGTGCCGCGCGCAAACCTGGATCGCTGATCCCGTCGGCCGTGGCCTGGATGGTTTCGGCGGCGTTTTCCGACAGGTCCATGGTATGGCCCACTGCACCTTGCTGCACGGTGGGCGGCTGTACCTTGAACTGGATGCGCGTCAGGCTGACGAACTCATCAAATGCCATCAATTGTCGCTGCAGGCGTTTTTGCTGGTAGCGCAGGCGCGTCGCCCAATGGCCGTCAGTGACGATCAGCAGCAAATTGCCTTCACGCCAGGACGCCACGTGACAATGTTCGCGTGCGGCGGGTTGCAGCTGGCTTTCGAGTAGGCGTTGCAGGTGTCCCAGGCGTTGGGCGTGGCCGAAGATGGCTTTCAACGGCTTGGCTTCGCGAAGCAACACGCTGGGCGCGCGGGCTGTAAGAGGGCGAAATGCCATAAGCGGACACCTTAAGTAACAGAGCGGCCATCTTAACAGAAAGCGCGCAGGCGGCCCTGGGCAATGCCGATGCCCGGCTTTTCCCGCGAAATCAATAGGTAACTTCTGCATTCGATGGGTTGAAGTTCGCGCAAAAGCCCTTATTTTAAACAGGCCCTCTCACAGCCCCATGCCAGCATCTGGGAATAACGCCACTTTCCTCACCCACGTTTCCGGGTAGAATGCGCGTTCGCATGCGGCCGTGAGGGCTGCTCGGGCCACTGACGGTGCGCCCTCCATCCCTATGTGTGGAAGAACCTGCCGATATGTTTGCGCCTTTGTTAAAGAAACTTTTTGGAAGCAAGAATGAGCGCGAAGTCAAACGCATGCTCAAGACGGTGCAGCTGGTCAATGCTTTCGAAGAGCAGATGGTTGCCCTTTCCGACGAGCAATTGCGCGCCAAGACCCAAGAGTTCAAGGCCCGCATAGCCAAAGGTGAAACCCTCGACAAACTGCTGCCCGAAGCCTTCGCGGTTGCCCGTGAAGCCGGCAAGCGCGTAATGGGTATGCGCCACTTCGACGTCCAGTTGATCGGCGGCATGACCCTGCATGAAGGCATGATTGCCGAAATGCGTACCGGTGAAGGCAAGACCCTGGTGGCGACACTGGGCGTTTACCTCAACGCACTGTCCGGCAAGGGTGTGCACGTTGTCACCGTGAACGACTACCTGGCCCGCCGGGACGCCAATTGGATGCGCCCGCTGTATGAATTCCTCGGCCTCACCGTCGGCGTGGTCACGCCGTTCCAGCCGCCGGAAGAGAAGCGCGCGGCCTACGCCGCCGACATCACCTACGGCACCAACAACGAATTCGGTTTCGACTACCTGCGCGACAACATGGCGTTCAGCATGGAAGAAAAATTCCAGCGCGAACTCAATTTTGCCGTGATCGACGAAGTCGACTCCATCCTGATCGACGAAGCCCGTACCCCGCTGATCATCTCCGGCCAGGCCGAAGACAGTTCGCGCCTGTACACCGAGATCAACAAGTTGATCCCGCGTCTGGAGCAGCACATCGAGGAAGTGGAAGGCGTAGTGACCAAAGAAGGTCACTTCACCATCGATGAGAAGACCCGCCAGGTCGAACTCAACGAAGCCGGTCACCAGTTCGTCGAAGACATGCTCACCCAGATCGGCCTGCTGGCCGAAGGCGAAAGCCTCTACTCGGCGCACAACCTGGGCCTGTTGACCCACGTGTATGCCGGTCTGCGCGCGCACAAACTGTTCCATCGCAACGTCGAATACATCGTGCAGGACGGCCAGGTCGTGCTGGTTGACGAACACACCGGCCGTACCATGCCGGGGCGTCGTCTGTCCGAAGGCCTGCACCAGGCCATCGAGGCCAAGGAAGTGCTCAACATCCAGGCCGAAAGCCAGACGTTGGCGTCCACCACCTTCCAGAACTACTTCCGTCTGTACAACAAGCTGTCCGGCATGACCGGTACGGCCGACACCGAAGCATTCGAATTTCACCAGATCTACGGTCTGTCGGTCGTGGTTATCCCGCCGAACAAGCCGCTGGCGCGCAAGGACTTCAACGACCTGGTGTTCCTGACCGCCGAAGAGAAGTATGCGGCGATCATCAACGACATCAAGGACGGCATGGCCCAGGGCCGCCCGATCCTGGTGGGCACCGCGACCATCGAGACGTCCGAGCACGTGTCCAACCTGCTCAATAAGGAAGGCATCGAGCACAAGGTGCTCAACGCCAAATTCCACGAAAAGGAAGCCGAAATCATCGCCCAGGCCGGTCGCCCAGGCGCGCTGACCATCGCCACCAACATGGCCGGTCGTGGTACCGACATTCTGTTGGGCGGCAACTGGGAAGTGGAAGTGGCCTCGCTGGATAACCCAACGCCCGAGCAGGTCGCCCAGATCAAGGCCGACTGGCAGAAGCGTCATCAGGCCGTGCTGGAATCCGGTGGCCTGCAGGTGATCGCTTCCGAACGTCACGAATCACGTCGTATCGACAACCAGCTGCGTGGCCGTGCCGGTCGCCAGGGTGACGCCGGTTCCAGCCGTTTCTACCTGTCCCTGGAAGACAGCCTGATGCGTATCTTCGCCTCGGACCGCGTGAAGAACTTCATGAAGGCCCTGGGCATGCAGTCCGGTGAAGCGATCGAGCACCGCATGGTGACCAACGCCATCGAAAAGGCCCAGCGCAAGGTTGAAGGGCGCAATTTCGACATTCGCAAGCAACTGCTCGAGTTCGATGACGTCAACAACGAACAGCGTAAAGTGATCTATCACATGCGCAACACGTTGCTGGCTGCCGACAACATCGGCGAGACCATTGCCGATTTCCGTCAGGACGTACTCAACGCCACCGTCACCGCACACATTCCGCCACAGTCCCTGCCTGAACAGTGGGATGTTGCCGGTCTGGAAGCGGCGCTCAAGAGCGACTTTGGTGTCGACCTGCCGGTCCAGCAATGGCTGGACGAAGACGACCACCTCTACGAAGAGACGCTGCGCGAGAAGCTGATGGCCGAGCTGCTGGCCGCGTACAACGAGAAAGAAGAGCAGGCGAGCGCCGAAGCCCTGCGCACGTTCGAGAAGCAGATCGTACTGCGCGTGCTGGACGACCTGTGGAAAGACCACCTGTCGACCATGGACCACCTGCGTCACGGCATCCACCTGCGTGGCTATGCCCAGAAGAACCCGAAGCAGGAGTACAAGCGCGAGTCGTTCACGCTGTTCTCCGAATTGCTCGATTCGATCAAGCGCGATTCGATTCGCGTGCTCTCCCACGTTCAGGTGCGTCGCGAAGACCCGATCGAAGAAGAGGCGCGTCTGCGCCAGGAAGCCGAGGCACTGGCTGCGCGCATGCAGTTCCAGCACGACGAGGCACCGGGCCTGGACGCGCCGGAAGTGCTTGGCGAAGAGATCGATGTAGCCCTGGCGCAAACTCCGGTGCGCAACGATCAGAAGCTGGGTCGCAACGAACTGTGCTGGTGCGGTTCGGGCAAGAAGTACAAACACTGCCACGGCGAAATCAACTAGTATTTTCGCCTGACGCTGCAACACCCCGCGCCGCGACCGGCCTCTGCCGTCGCGGCGTTTTGCAATTAATCTCACCGTCAATCAAGACGGCACAGACATCATCTATTGTTGAGGAGCGCATTCATGGCTGTTGGTCTTGGTCCTTTGCCCACATTGCACCCGGTTGCCGGCTTTGAGCTCGGTATCGCTTCGGCCGGCATCAAGCGGCCGGGTCGCAAGGATGTGGTAGTGATGCGCTGTGCCGAGGGTTCGACCGTCGCTGGCGTGTTTACCCTCAATGCTTTTTGTGCCGCGCCGGTGATTTTGGCCAAGCAACGCGTGGCCGGCCCGATTCGTTACCTGCTGACCAACACCGGCAATGCCAACGCCGGTACTGGCGAGCCTGGCCTTGTCGCTGCTGCGCGCACCTGTGCAAAGCTTGCGCAATTGACCGGCGTGGATGCCAGCCAGGTGCTGCCGTACTCCACCGGTGTGATCGGCGAGCCGCTGCCGGTCGAGAAAATCGAAGGGGCTCTTCAAGCCGCGCTTGATGATTTGTCTGTGGACAACTGGGCGGCAGCGGCCACTGGCATCATGACCACCGATACCCTGCCCAAGGGCGCGAGCCGTCAGTTCGTGCATGACGGCGTGACGGTGACCGTCACCGGCATCAGCAAGGGCGCGGGGATGATCCGCCCGAACATGGCCACCATGCTCGGCTACATTGCCACCGACGCCAAGGTGTCGCGCAACGTTCTGCACAGCCTGATCCTGGATGGCGCCAACAAGTCGTTCAACCGCATCACCATCGATGGCGATACCTCGACCAACGACTGCTGCATGCTGATTGCCACCGGCCAGGCCAACCTGCCGGAAATCACCGACGCCAGCGGCCCGCTGTTCGCGGCGTTGAAGCAGGCGGTGTTTGAAGTGTGCATGGACGTGGCCCAGGCCATCGTGCGTGACGGCGAAGGCGCAACCAAGTTCGTCACCGTTGAAGTCAATGGCGGCGGCAACCATCAGGAATGCCTGGACGTGGGCTACACCGTGGCCCATTCGCCGTTGATCAAGACCGCACTGTTTGCCTCCGACCCGAACTGGGGACGCATCCTCGCTGCCGTCGGCCGCGCCGGCGTGCCGGAGCTGGACGTGAGCAAGATCGACGTATTCCTCGGTGACGTGTGCATCGCCAGCCGTGGCGCACGGGCCGAAACCTACACTGAAGCCCAAGGTTCGGCAGTGATGCAGCAGGAAGAAATCACCATCCGCATCGAGCTGGGCCGCGGCGATTGCAGCGAAACCATCTGGACCACTGATCTGTCCCACGAGTACGTGAAGATCAACGCGGAATATCGCACCTGACAATGACCCTCCCCCTGTAGGCGTTCGCGCCTGCAGGGGTTACCACACGAGGAAGCAGTGGCGTGAAACGAGTACATGTAGCAGCGGCGGTGATCCGCGGCCTCGACGGCAGGATTCTGCTGGCGCGCCGTGCCGACACCCAGCATCAGGGCGGTTTGTGGGAGTTTCCCGGCGGCAAGGTGGAGGCTGACGAGTCGGTTTCCACTGCGCTGTCCCGCGAACTGCAGGAAGAGTTGGGCATTCAGGTCACGACGGCGCGTCCGTTGATCAAGGTGCAGCACGACTACCCGGACAAGCAGGTGTTGCTGGATGTCTGGGAAGTCTCGTCGTTTACCGGCCAGCCTCACGGCGTCGAAGGGCAGCCCCTGGCGTGGGTGGCCCCTCGGGATCTGCTTAACTATGCGTTTCCCGCAGCCAACACACCGATTGTCGCGGCCGCGCGCCTGCCTGCCGACTACCTGATCACCCCCGGTGAGCTGGAAACCCCGACGCTGTTGCGTGGCATCCAACAGGCTGTCGCCGCTGGCATCAAGCTGATTCAACTGCGTGCGCCCAATGGTTACGACCCGAAATACCGCGACCTGGCGGTGGATGCGGTGGGATTGTGTGCCGGCAAAGCGCAATTGATGCTCAAGGGACCGTTCGAATGGCTGGGGGATTTTCCTGCGGCGGGTTGGCACGTGACCTCGGCGCAACTGCGCAAATACGCGAGCAAGGGCCGGCCGTTGCCGAAGGACCGCTGGTTGGCTGCGTCCTGCCATAACGCCGAGGAACTGGCGCTGGCCGAATTGATGGACGTGGACTTTGTCACGTTGTCGCCTGTGCAACCGACCCAGACCCATCCGGATGCGCAGCCGTTGGGCTGGGAACCGGCGTCGCAGTTGATTGCCGGTTTCAGCAAACCGGTGTTTCTGCTGGGCGGGGTAGGACCTGCCGAGCGGGAGCGGGCCTGGGAGGCAGGGGCTCAGGGTGTGGCGGGTATCAGGGCGTTCTGGCCGCAGGGTTGAGGGGGCTCTGAAGGGCCTCATCGGGAGCAAGCCCCCTCCCACAGTTGACCCGGTTCCAACGCTGGAATGCGGTCACCTGTGGGAGGGGGCTTGTCCCCGATGAGGCCAGACAAGGCACTGCATAATCAGTGCGGCTTGGCCGCCGCCTGCCACAGCACCTCCGCCACTGCCTGGCGCCTGGCAATGACCCGCGCCGCCACAAACAGCAGATCCGACAACCGATTGATATACGCAAGCCCGACCCCCTCCAGCGGTTCCACCGCGTTCAGGTGCTGACACCGACGCTCCGCGCTGCGTGCCAGGCTGCGGCATACGTGTGCCTGGGCAATCAAGGCTGAGCCTCCGGGCAGGATGAAGTTTTCCAGCGGCCCGACTTCTTCGTTCCAGCGATCAATCGCCGCTTCCAGCCGGTCCACCTCGGCCGCATTCAACGCTTTGTACACCGGCATGGCCAGCTCACCGCCGAGGTCGAACAAGCGATGCTGGCAAGGCGTCAGCACTTCAATCACGTCCCTGAGTTCAGGGTGCTTGCCGCTCTGCTCTTCAAGATTGGCCAGCAGCAGGCCCAACTGGCTATTGAGTGTATCGACTTCACCAATGGCCTCCACGCGCGGATGGTCCTTGGGCACACGGCGGCCGTCGCCGAGGCCGGTTTCGCCCTGATCACCAGTACGGGTGTAGATCTTCGACAAGCGAAAGCCCATGGTCATTGCTCCAGTTGGGTAAGTGCAGTGGGGGACAATTGGCTGCCGGCCAAAGGCAGGCGCAAGGTAAAGCAGGTGCCCTGGCCCAGGGTGGAATGCACTTCCATCTGGCCCTTGTGGTTGTTGGTGATGATGAAATACGACACCGACAGCCCAAGCCCGGTGCCCTGGCCGATTTCCTTGGTGGTGAAGAACGGCTCGAAGGTGCGCTTGCGCACGCTTTCGCTCATGCCAATGCCGTTATCTTCCACCTGGATTTCGGCCCATGGCGGATTGAGTCGGGTGCGCAGGATGATCCGTCCGGGCTCGCTGTCGTCCTCGCGCAGGTGGATGGCCTGGGCGGCATTTTTCAACAGGTTGAGCAGCACTTGTTCCAATTCGTTGGCGGTGCCGGGCACCGGGCCCAACTGCGGGTCGAATTGGCGAATGATCGCCTGCCCCTTGAAGTCGAAGCCGATGGTCAGGTCAAAATCATTGCCGGCGATTTCCACGGCTTGATCGATCAGCGCGGGCAAGTCGCAGGGTGCCATTTGCCGGTTGCTGCGGCGGCTGAAGCTGAGCATATGGGTAACGATCTTCGCCGCCCGCGCCCCGGCTTGCTGGATGCCGTCAAGCAGTTGCGGCACTTCGCGGCCTTCGAGGTAGCGGTTGACCGTTGCCAGCTCGATGCCGGCCTGTTCGGCGTATTCCAGGTTTTTCGGCAAATCGGCCGACAGCCGACGGCGGATGTTCTGCACGTTGTGCAGGATCGCGCCCAGCGGGTTGTTGATCTCGTGGGCCATGCCGGCCGCGAGCCCCCCGACGGACAGCATTTTTTCCGACTGCACCATCATTTCTTCCAGAGACAGGCGCTGGGTGATGTCGTCGATGCGGATCACCACGCCGCGCCCCGCGCCGCCCGTCAGCGGGTAGAAGGTCAGGGCGTAATGCCTGGGCTCGTCATCCTTGATCCAGGTGACGCGTTCGATGCGTTCCACCACATGCTGCTCGATCGTGGCCTTGATCTGCGGCAGAAACGGCTTGAGCGGCTGGAACGCGAGGAAGATCGGCTGGTTCAGCGCTTCATCCAGGCGTGTACCGGAAAGCGCGCTGGCCTCCTGGTTCCACTGGGTGACATACAGCTGCTCATCCAGCGCAATCAGCGCCGAGGGCATCGAGTCGATAATGCTGTTGAGATAGTTCTGGAAACCGGTGAGTTTTTTCTCGATCTTGCTGCGAACCTGCACTTCCAGTTCGAGTTTGCGGTTGGTGTGGCGCGTTTCTTCGGCCAGGCCTTGAGCCTGGTCATAGGCCGCCTGGGAGTCGTCCCGGGCGCGCTTGAGCTGCTGCTCGCGCGCTTCAATGCGCGACAGCATGGTGTTGAAGGCTTCCGCCAGGCTGCCAATTTCGTCGTGGTTGCCGCGCCCGGCGCGCAGGGCGTAGTTCTCTTCGCGTGTCACCTGGCGCGAAAGCTCTTCCAATTCGTAGATGGGCCGAGTGATCAGCCGCTTGATCTGGCGGGCAATCACCAACCACAACAGCACGCTGAAAATCAGGATGCCAAGGCTGGCGGTGAGCGTGCCGGTGTAAAACGCCACAGGCAGCTCGCTGCTGGCCACCAGCAGCAAATGCCCGGATGCCTGGCCGGGACGGGGCAGGGTGATGACCTGGTTGCTGCGAAACTCGGTGACGCGCCACGCCTCGATATGCCGATAGGTGTCCGGCAGGTGCAGGCGGTCGCCGTGCTGCATCTGCGCCAGGCGATTACCTTCGCCGTCGTACAGCGCAGCGGCGCGCAGTGGCGAATAACTGGTCAATTCGTTGAGCAGGGCATCGGCCTTGGTCGGCGATTCGAGGGCTTCGGCGGCAAGGGCCGGGTTTGACACCAGCCGGCCAATGGCCTGTAACGCCTGCGGTGCCATGCTTTCCTGGGAAATCCAGTAGGCGGCGCTGATAAAGGTGAGGTTGGCCACCAGCAGTACGGTGGTCAGCAGCACCAGCAGCGCGGCCAGCAGTTTCTGGCCGACCGGAAGGTTTTCAAGACGCTGGCGCAGGGGCATCAGGGTGTTCGCTGTTTAGAGACAGGCAGGCAGGGTAGCGCGTGCCTCAGTCGCTGGGCAATCCGTGTGCAACCAACTGCTCGACCAGACGTGCCTGCACGGCGTGCAGATGAGGCACGGGCAACTGGTGTCGGGCGGCTGCCCGGCAGGCGTACCCCAGCAGGTAGCTGATTTCCGTACGGCGCCGGTTGGCCACGTCCTGATACATGGAGGAAAAATTCGCGGCAGTGGCCTGGATCACCCGTTGCACTTCATCGTGAAGATTCTGCGCAGCCGCTGGCTGGCCACAGCATTGGAGCAGTTCGGTCAATTCGGCGCACAGCGTCGCGACTTCACACGGGTGCGCCTGCAGTCCGCCGTTGCGGCATTGATAAAGCACGGTCAGTGGGTTGATTGCGCAATTGAGCGCCAGCTTTCGCCACAGGCGCGTGAGCATATCGATGCTCCATTCATGGGGGATTCCAGCGGCGTGCAGCTCACCCAACCATGGCGGCGCCGTCGGGCGGGACGCGTCCCCCAGCCAGGTGTAGCCATGCCCGGCGAACACCACGCGCCACTCGCCGTCGCGAAACGCGCCCTCGGTGCTGGAAGCAAATACACAGTGCGCGTGGGGCTGTTCAGCGGCGACCGCGTCCTGGCTGCCCAGACCGTTCTGCAGCAGGATCAGCTCGGCGTGCGGCGCAAGGCGGTGCTGCAATTGTGCGATAGCGCCTTGTGCATCGTAGGCTTTGCACGCCACCAGCAGGCGGTGAATCGGCTCTGGGCTGTCGGGCGTTTCGGCGCTCACCGGATAAGTCTGTGCAACACCGTGCTCGACCAGCGTCAACCCTGGTCCTGCCTGATAACTGGCCAGCCGCTCTGTATTGCGCAGAATCAACCGCACTGGTACGCCGGCACGCGCCAGGCGCGTGGCCCAGAGCGTGCCAAGGCTGCCGGCGCCGAGAATGTGCCAGGTGGTCGACATCGGTTTGTGCTCCGTTGGGTCGCCTGCGATGAACGGGACGAAAGAATCGCTATAATGCCCCGGCATTTTAGCTCGGGCGCGCTCCATCTTTACTGAGCCTGCCCCTTATATTGGAGAAATGACATGCCTTCGTTCGACGTGGTATCCGAACTGGACAAACACGAAGTCACCAACGCCGTCGAGAACGCCGTCAAGGAACTGGACCGCCGCTATGACCTGAAAGGCAAGGGCAGCTTCGAGTTCAAGGAAAAGGAATTGACCGTCAACCTGACCGCTGAAGCCGATTTCCAGCTGGAAGCGATGATCGAGATCCTCAAGCTGTCGCTGGTCAAACGCAAGATCGACGCACAGTGCCTTGAAATCAAGGACGCCTACGCCTCCGGCAAGCTGATGAAACAGGAAGCCGTACTCAAGGAAGGCATCGACAAGGAGCTGGCGAAGAAAATCGTCGCCCACATCAAGGATGCCAAGCTCAAGGTGCAGGCCGCCATTCAGGGTGAGCAGGTGCGGATCACCGGCAAGAAACGTGACGACCTGCAAGAGGCCATCGCGGTCCTGCGCGCCAAGACGTTCGACATGCCGCTGCAGTTCAATAACTTCCGCGACTGATTGCAAGAGGAGAAGATAGATGGATTTGAATGCTGAAATGGATCACTTGATCAAGACCTCGCAGTCCTGGATCCCGATGATCATGGAATACGGCAGCCGAGTGTTGCTGGCCGTGATTACGCTGGCCATCGGCTGGTGGCTGATCAATGTCTTTACCAATCGCGTAGGGCGTTTGCTGGCCCTGCGTAAAGCGGACCTGGCGCTGCAGCACTTCATCACCAGCCTTGCGAACATTGCATTGAAAGTGATGCTGGTGGTCAGCGTGGCTTCGATGATCGGCGTCGCGACCACCTCGTTCGTCGCTGCGATCGGTGCCGCAACTCTGGCCATTGGCCTGGCCTTGCAGGGCAGCCTGGCCAACTTTGCCGGTGGTGTGCTGATTCTCCTGTTCCGTCCGTTTCGCATCGGCGACTGGATCGAAGCTCAGGGCACCTCCGGCACGGTCGACAGCATCCAGATCTTCCACACCGTGCTGCGCACCGGCGACAACAAGACCGTGATCGTGCCCAATGGCATTCTGTCCAACGGCATCATTACCAACACCAACCGCCAGCCGACCCGCAAGGTGGTGTTTGACGTGGGTGTGGACTACGAGGCCGACTTGCAGAAAGCCCGTGAAGTGCTGTTGGAGCTGGCAAAGGATCCGCGTGTCTTAGCTGACCCTGCACCGGCGGCGGTGGTTTCGACGCTGGGTGACAGTTCCATCACGGTTTCACTGCGCTGCTGGACCAACACGCCGGATTATTGGGACGTGGTGTTCATGTTCAATGAACTGGCGCGCGACCGGTTGAAAGCGGCGGGGATTGATATTCCGTTTCCACAGCGGGTTATTCGTGTCATGCAGGAAGCGCCGGCGAAGTAACAGGGAAGTGTCGCGTTTAACTTGGCCGATAGGTCAGGTTAAATGTGAAGAATGAATATAGCCCGTGAACATAGTTACTTAGCTTGCTAGTTAGTTTTGCTGAAATAGTATTGCAATAAAAAAGCCGCTCTCCTGAAACAGGGGAGCGGCTTTTTGTTTAAGGCCCAAGCCTTAAACCATCGCTGTAATTAAGCGGCTAATTACAGAATGTTCAACGGGTATTGCGCGATCAGACGCAGTTCGTCGAGCGATGGCGAACCATAAACGTTATCAGAGGAGCGATAGGTCGCTTGACGTAGACGCAGGCTCAGGTTTTTGGCTGGACCGTTCTGAACTACGTATTTGGCTTCGATATCGCGTTCCCACTCCTTACCGTTGTTGGTGAGGTTGGTGTTGGCACCACTACCTGTTACGTAGCGTGTCATGAAGCTCAGGCCTGGGATGCCAAAGGTCGCCATGTTGAGGTCGTAGCGGGCCTGGAAGGAACGTTCGTCTTCAGCGTTGAAGTCGGAACGGGCAATGGAGTTGGCCAGGAAAATTGTGCCGCCGCCGTCTACGCCGTAGCCATATTGGCCGTCGCCGCTGACTTTCTGCGCTGCCAGGGTGAAGGTGTGAGCGCCAATGGTGTACGCGCCTTGCAAGCTGAACGCGCGGTTGTCGAGCTTGGTGGTGCCGTCTTTGTCAGCACGTACCAGGCCTGCGCCTTCGCTCTTGGTGTCGTAGATGTTGAAGTCAACGGCCACGGACTGGTCATCGCTGAGTGCATGGGTCCAGTTAACGTTGGCGTAGAGCTTGCGCCAGTAGTCTTCCACTTTAGAGTAGTAGAGGCTGGTGGTGACTTCAGGCGTCCAGGAGTACACGCCGCCGACGAAGTTGGCGTCGCGCAGGCCGCGGCTCGAGCCAGGCTCGGCGCTGGAGATACTGTCCTTGTAGGTCTGGTCCTGGGCAACGATCGAGGTGAAGTGACCGGCTTCCAGCTTCAGGTCCTTGATTTCGTTGCTGGTGATGGAGATGCCTTGCGGCAGTTCCGGCAGCAGACGACTATCATCGGAGGCGAATACAGGCGCGGTGGTGTATTGATCGCCCACTTTGAGCACGGTGTTGGAAATGCGGAATTTAACCGCAGCGCCGGCTTTGGAGAACTCATCCTGCGCACGGCCATCGGAGCCGTTAGGGAACATGCCGGTGTTGGCGCGGCCCTTGCCGCTATCGAGCTTCAGACCCATCAAGCCAATCACGTCTACACCAACACCGACGGTGCCTTGGGTGTAACCCGAGCTGAACAGGCCGTGGAAGCCCAGGCCGGTTTCTTCACGACGGCTTTGGCCGGTATCGTTGTTACGGAAATCACGGCTGAAGTACAGCGTACGAGTCAGGATGCTGGCTGTACTGTCTTCAATAAAGCCCTTGGAATCGTCCTGGGCGGACGCCATTGCGAACTGCGAGGTGCCTGCTGAAACAGCGAGGGCGATCATGCTCCACTTCATCACGCGCATCGTGATTTGCTCCTTTGGTTTTAGGAAGAGTACTGCCGTCCCACCTGTATTTTTATCTGGGCGGCTCTTTCTTTTTTGTGTCGGCGCAAAGTTATATCACGCAGACCCTATTGACGATACTTACCCAACTTTCCTTTCAGCTTCTTTACGAGGCTGTCGTAAATCGCTAGCTCCCTGTCGCAAATTCACAGCCCAACTGTAACCGGGCTGACAACTTCAATACTGTCTTCCTTCAAACCGGTTTCAAAGTTTGAACGCTTCCCTGATGCGCATTGAATCGCTGCTGTTCTTATCGCGAAACACCTGCATCCACGGGTGCCGTTGCCGACGATAGGAGGAAGCTTGCAACAAGCGTGCACAAACCGGTAATCGAAT
This sequence comes from Pseudomonas sp. Leaf59, assembly GCF_920984685.1. NCBI lineage: Bacteria > Pseudomonadati > Pseudomonadota > Gammaproteobacteria > Pseudomonadales > Pseudomonadaceae > Pseudomonas > Pseudomonas sp. Leaf59. The sequence goes on from NZ_CAKLBR010000032.1 coordinate 27,465, forward strand.
GTCATTTTTTCGTGAAAAACGTGAAAAGCCTGTAAACGCTGCATAAAGACGGGCTTTCTGGGCGGTTTGGCCTGTGCTGAATGCACACCGCTTGCCCGTGCCTTGCGTTACACGAAACCCGCGCCGTGGCAAAACGTTACCGGTTCACCCCAACGAGTGGGTACTCGGCGAATCGCTTTGAAGCACGGACGGATCATTTTGGTGCGTCCTGTCCAGACCCGTTCCTGCGTAGCCCCCACACGTGCTTGCCTCGAAAGGGTGCAGGTTTTTATCGTCCTGCGCCGCCGCCTTCCTGCATTCGCCGTGAAGCCTTGCGCAATCGAAGGTATGCTGGGGCGCAAAACCTGACCTGTTCAATGGAGTGCCCGCGGTGTTCGCACTGGATCAACGCCTGCAACAAGACACGCTGACCCTCGGGGATTTCCCGCTGTGCCGGCTGCTGCTGTCCAATGACTCGAATTATCCCTGGTTCATCCTGGTACCGCGTATCGACGGTATCAGTGAAGTGTTTCAGCTGAATGTCGCGGACCAGCAGGTGCTGTGGCAGGAAACCACAACCCTGGCGCACTTGCTGAACGAGGGCCTTGGCGCCGACAAGATGAACATTGGCGCATTGGGTAATGTCGTCAGCCAGTTGCATGTGCACGTCATCGTGCGCAAGCGTGATGACGCCGCCTGGCCTGCGCCGGTTTGGGGCAAACATCCGGCCCGTCCCTACACGCCTGAGCAAGTGACGGCCATTCGTGCGCAATTGCGTGGCCTGCTGCCTGCCGACTTCATCTTCACCCAGGACTGAATCATGGACCTGCAAGACCGCGTCACCGACCTGGAAAGCCGCCTGGCCTTCCAGGACGACACCATCGAAACCCTCAACGATATCCTGGTCACCCAGCAGCGCGCCGTCGAGCGCTTGCAACTGCAGATCGCTGCCCTGCTCAAGCGCCAGGAAGAAATGGGTGGCCAGTTCGAGTCATCCGAAGAAGAAGCGCCGCCGCCTCACTATTAATGGGCGTGCAATAAAAAACCGCGACCCGGCCAATGCCGGATCGCGGTTTTTTTTGCTGCGAAGGTGTGTGAATCAGCGACGCGGCAGCGCGGCGATCACATCTTCGGCTTGCAGGCCTTTGTCGCGGTTCATTACCGAGAACTCCACACGCTGGCCTTCGACCAGAACGCGATGGCCTTCGCCGCGGATGGCCCGGAAGTGGACGAAGATATCATCGCCCGAATCGCGGGAAATAAAGCCGAAGCCCTTGGAGGTATTGAACCACTTGACGGTCCCGGTATCCCGGTTGGTCATGTCGTAATTTTGCGACGCGGCCGCTGGGGACGAACGGTAGAAGCTGATGGCCAGGTGAAGAACGATGGCGACCACAGCAATAACCAGGCTGAGCAGAATGGCCGGGTGACCGCCGACTTCAGGCATGGGTGCCAGGAGGGTGAGAGTTTGCACGACAACGGCCAGTACCAGCAGCGCGCTGACCAGGTTTTGCAGTTGATGACGCGTGCCTTTGTTCCAGTAAGGGATTACCGGTGCGAGCGTCAGGTTCAGCAGGCCGAACAAGGCCAGGTACAGGGCATCATGTTGTTGCAGGTAGGGCAGGCTTTCAGGCTGCAGGCTCGGGATAAAGGACAGCAGCAAAGCCGCAACGCCCGTTAGCAGGTGGACGATTTTCAACATTTTGATTAACTCACTTTAAGACGGATCACGAGGAAGAGCTGACTGGCACGGTTCGCTTCTGAACAATGGGAGGCGTTGGGCACGTGCGCGGGGATCAGCCTATGTGACGTGCCGCACAGATAAACGGCAGCCACACGGCACCTATTTAACAGCAAAGGCTGTGCCTACTCAAATCAAGCATGGTGGGGACTTGTGCGGAGCGCGGCATTTCTGCTTCAAACGCTTGTCCTAGACGGATGCAGGCTTTTCGAGCGGCGTTCAGGCATTTCTTGCTAGAGTGGCCGTTCATTTGATCAATGAATACTCATCAATTGAAGGGGAAACACATGGCAATCGATATTGGTATCAGTGAAGAAGATCGTAAATCCATCGTCGACGGACTTTCACGGTTGCTGTCCGATACCTACGTACTGTATCTGAAGACCCACAATTTCCATTGGAACGTCACCGGCCCCATGTTTCGCACGCTGCACTTGATGTTTGAGGAGCAGTACAACGAGCTGGCGCTGGCGGTGGATTCCATTGCCGAGCGTATCCGTGCCTTGGGGTTCCCTGCACCGGGTGCCTACTCGATTTATGCCCGCCTGTCCTCGATCAAGGAAGAAGAGGGTGTGCCCAGCGCCGAAGAGATGATCAAACAGCTGGTGGCCGGTCAGGAAGCCGTCACGCGTACCGCTCGTGGCATCTTCCCGTTGCTCGACAAAGTCAGCGATGAGCCGACGGCAGACCTGTTGACCCAGCGCATGCAGGTGCACGAGAAAACGGCGTGGATGCTGCGCTCCCTGCTCGAAAATCAGTAAACGTCGTACACCGGTGGCGCCGTGCTGGCGCCGCCTGCGTGTTTCCGCGCACTTCCTGGCGTTGTCCTACGCCCATCTACTCCCCGTCTTCTGGCTGCCTGCCGCGCCCTGCTGTTTTATAGAGCCATTGCCCAATGGGAAGTCCCATGGGCTGCTGTTTGGCAATGGAGTGTCAGGTGTATGTCACGTGGAGTCGGTAGTGGAGTAATGGAAACCGCTGGTTTTCATAAGATAAAGGTCGACCCGTTTGCAAAAGGGTTCGATATGGGGCTGGCCAAGCCACTGTCCCGGTCAGTCAGGCTCAATGGGTTTTCCACCTGCCTGCGGCTCGAACAGATCTATTGGAATATCCTCACGGAAATTGCCAGGATCAATACCTGCTCGGTCAGTGCGCTGTTGTCCTATGTCGATCGGGAAGTGCATTTGCGCTACGGCGGCGTGAAGAACTTCAGCGGGCTGGTGAGGGTGGTGTGCGTGGTGCATGTATTGAACGGCTGCGTCACCCCCTCCTGCCCAGGTTAGTTCGTTGGTGCTTCGGGCCGGCCTGCCACCCAGGCTGGTCGGCCCTGGGCAGAAAGCCGGCTGCGCTGCCTCGATTTACCAGATATAATCCCGCGCTTTGCTGCGCATGCCGGGGCTTTATGCACAACGGCAGGGCGTGGCGCAGCAGGTTTTGATCGCCGAGACATCTCAATGCCCATGTACGACTATCAATGCGCTTCCTGTGGTCATCAATTGGAAGCCATTCAAAAGATCAGCGCCGCGCCGTTGGTCGATTGCCCAGCCTGTCAGGCGCCTGAATTGAAAAAAATGATGTCCATGCCAGGCTTCCGCCTCAGCGGCAATGGTTGGTACGAGACCGATTTCAAGACCGGCGCCAAGAAGAACCTGGCGGGCGGCGACAAGGCAGACTGAGTTGAACTCTACGCGCAGGCTCCTGCATTATCCGTCCCCTGCATAACTGTACGGTGACGAGGCGGGCCTCCACCGAATTTCGAATTACGAGAAGTGAAACCACGACCATGATGCGCAGCCACTATTGCGGCCAACTGAACGAGACCCTGGAAGGTCAGGAAATCACCCTTTGCGGATGGGTTCACCGTCGCCGCGACCACGGCGGGGTGATCTTCCTCGATATCCGTGATCGTGATGGTCTGGCCCAGGTGGTATTCGACCCGGACCGCGCCGAGAGCTTCGCTGCCGCCGACCGCGTGCGCAGCGAATACGTGGTCAAGATCACCGGCAAGGTGCGCCTGCGTCCGGCCGGTGCCGTGAACAAGAACATGGCGTCCGGCGGTATCGAAGTGCTGGGCTATGAACTCGAAGTGCTGAACGAGTCGGAAACCCCGCCGTTCCCGCTGAACGAATACTCCGACGTGGGCGAAGAAACCCGCCTGCGCTATCGCTTCCTCGACCTGCGTCGTCCGGAGATGGCCGAGAAGCTGCGTCTGCGTTCGCGCATGACCACCAGCATCCGCCGCTTCCTCGACGAAAACGGCTTCCTCGACGTTGAAACGCCGATCCTCACCCGGGCCACCCCGGAAGGCGCGCGTGACTACCTGGTGCCAAGCCGTACCCACGCCGGTTCGTTCTTCGCCTTGCCGCAGTCGCCGCAGCTGTTCAAGCAATTGCTGATGGTGGCCGGCTTCGACCGTTACTACCAGATCGCCAAGTGCTTCCGTGACGAAGACCTGCGCGCCGACCGCCAGCCGGAATTCACCCAGATCGACATCGAGACCAGCTTCCTCGATGAAAAAGAGATCATGGGCCTCACCGAACAGATGATCCGCAACCTGTTCAAGGAAGTGCTGGACCTGGAATTCGGCGACTTCCCGCACATGACCTTCGAAGAAGCCATGCGCCGCTACGGTTCCGACAAGCCGGACCTGCGCAACCCGCTGGAACTGGTGGACGTGGCCGACCAGCTCAAAGAGGTCGACTTCAAGGTGTTCAGCGGCCCGGCCAACGACCCTAAATGCCGCATCGCCGCACTGCGTGTGCCTGGCGGCGCGAGCATGCCGCGCAAGCAGATCGACGACTACACCAAGTTCGTCGGCATCTACGGTGCCAAGGGCCTGGCGTACATCAAGGTCAACGAGCGCGCCAACGGCGTTGACGGCCTGCAATCGCCGATCGTCAAGAACATTCCGCTGGACAACCTGAACGCGATCCTCGATCGCGTCGGTGCAGTTGACGGCGACATCGTGTTCTTCGGCGCCGACAAGGCCAAGATCGTCAGCGAAGCCTTGGGCGCACTGCGTATCAAGCTCGGTCACGACCTCAACCTGCTGACCTGCGAATGGGCCCCGATGTGGGTCGTTGACTTCCCGATGTTCGAAGAGAACGACGACGGCAGCTTCAGCGCCTTGCACCACCCGTTCACCGCGCCCAAGTGCTCCCCGGCCGAGCTGGAAGCCAACCCGGCAGGCGCCTTGTCCCGCGCCTACGACATGGTATTGAACGGCACCGAGTTGGGTGGCGGTTCGATCCGTATCCACCGCAAGGAGATGCAGCAAGCGGTGTTCCGTCTGCTGGGCATCAACGAAGCGGAACAGGAAGAGAAGTTCGGCTTCCTGCTCGACGCCCTCAAGTACGGCGCGCCGCCCCACGGTGGCCTGGCCTTCGGTCTGGACCGTCTGGTCATGCTGATGACCGGTGCTCAGTCGATTCGTGAAGTGATCGCCTTCCCGAAAACCCAGAGCGCTGCAGACGTCATGACCCAGGCGCCAGGTGTGGTGGATGCCAAGGCACTGCGCGAACTGCACATTCGCCTGCGCGAGACGCCAAAGGCTGAGTAAGGCTGCTGCGTGCTGGCGCACTGAGGTTTACGCAGTTAAAAAAGGCGCATCTTCGGATGCGCCTTTGCGTTACAAGGGTTGTATTGCGCCGCAAGCGTGATTGATAAGGTTTCTAGAGAATTTTTGGAGTTGTGTTATGGCTGGCCATTCCAAGTGGGCGAACATCAAGCACCGCAAAGAGCGTCAGGATGCCAAGAAAGGCAAGATTTTCACCAAGTGGATCCGTGAACTGACCGTCGCCGCCCGTCAGGGTGGCGGCGACCCGGGCTCCAACCCGCGCCTGCGCCTGGCGCTGGACAAGGCGTTGGGCGCCAACATGAGCCGCGACATCATCGACCGCGCCGTGGCCCGTGGTGCCGGCGCCGCCGACACCGACGACATGGTCGAACTGACCTACGAAGGCTACGGCCCGGGCGGCGTGGCGGTGATGGTCGAGTGCATGACCGACAACCGCAACCGCACTGCCGCTGCCGTGCGCCATGCGTTCAGCAAGTGCGGGGGCAACCTCGGTACCGACGGTTCGGTGGCCTACCTGTTCGAGCGCAAGGGCCAGATATCCTTCGCGCCGGGTGTGGATGAAGATGCGCTGATCGAAGCGGCGATGGAGGCCGATGCCGACGACGTGGTGACCAACGAAGACGGTTCCATCGACGTGTTCACCTCGTTCGCCAGCTTCTATGCCGTGCGCACTGCACTGGAAGCTGCCGGCTTCAAAGGCACCGACGCGGAAATCGTGATGCTGCCGACCACCAGCGCCGAGCTGGACCTGGACGGTGCACAAAAAGTGCTGAAGATGCTGGATATGCTCGAAGACCTGGATGATGTGCAGAACGTGTATTCCAACGCTGACATCCCTGAATCCGTCGCCGAACAACTAGGCTGAAGGACGACGCAGGTTCAAATGTGGGGGGGCTTGCTCCCGATAGCGGTGGTTCAGTCGAGTAATAGATAACTGACTCACCGCCATCGGGAGCAAGCCCCCTCCCACAGTTGAAACTGGTGTATCAAAAAATGTGTTTATCCAACCCGCAGGCGCTATGACTTTAATCCTTGGTATCGACCCCGGTTCGCGCATCACCGGTTTTGGCGTGGTGCAACACACCCCGCGTGGCTGCGTCTATGTGGCCTCGGGCTGCATCCGCACCGGGGCGGGCGAGTTGGCTGAGCGTCTGCAAATTGTCTATCGCGGCGTGCGTGAAGTGATCCAGACCTATGGCCCGGTTACCATGGGCATCGAAAAAGTATTCATGGCCAAGAACGCCGACTCCGCGCTCAAGCTCGGCCAGGCCCGGGGTGCCGCCATTGTGGCGGGTGCCGAGGAGGGCATGGAGATCGCCGAATACACCGCGACCCAGGTCAAGCAGGCCGTGGTTGGCACGGGTGGGGCGAATAAAGAGCAGGTGCAGATGATGGTCATGCATATGCTCAAACTCACCGCCAAACCGCAGATCGACGCCTCCGACGCCCTGGCCATTGCCATTTGCCATGCGCACACCCGATCCAGTCTGCTGCCCCACGGGCTTGGCACGGCACGTAGTCGTGGCGGGCGCCTGCGTCTCTGATAGCATCAGCGTTATTTCCGGTCAGGCGTCGATCTGGCCCTATGCTTTTTAAGGATCCGAACCGTGATTGGACGCCTGCGCGGCACCCTGGCTGAGAAACAGCCGCCGCACCTGATTCTGGATGTAAACGGGCTTGGGTATGAGCTTGAAGTGCCCATGACCACCTTGTACCGCCTACCGTCGGTCGGTGAGCCGATTACGCTGCACACTCATCTGGTGGTGCGCGAAGACGCGCAATTGCTCTATGGTTTCATCGGCAAGCGCGACCGCGATTTTTTCCGCGAACTGATTCGCTTGAATGGCGTAGGGCCGAAACTGGCGCTGGCGTTGATGTCGAGCCTGGAAGTGGATGAGCTGGTGCGGGCGGTGTCGGCCCAGGACACCTCGGCGCTGACCAAGGTGCCGGGGGTGGGCAAGAAGACCGCCGAGCGCCTGCTGGTGGAACTCAAGGACCGCTTCAAGGCCTGGGAAGTCGTACCGAACATGTTCGCGCTGGTGCCGAACCAGCCGGACATGCCGGCGGGGCAGGTCGCCAGCGCCGAAAGTGATGCGGTCAGTGCGCTGATTTCCCTGGGCTACAAGCCGCAGGAGGCCAGCAAGGCGGTATCGGCCATCAAGGACAAGAACCTGAGCAGCGAAGACATGATCCGCCGAGCCCTGAAGGGAATGATTTAAGTGATTGAAGCTGATCGTCTGATTGCGGCCACCGGCCCGCGCGACCGTGAAGAAGTCCAGGACCGCGCCATCCGCCCGCTGAGTCTGGCCGACTACATCGGCCAGCCCACCGTGCGCGAGCAGATGGAGCTGTTCATCCAGGCCGCGCGCGGGCGCAGCGAGTCCCTGGACCACACCCTGATCTTCGGTCCGCCGGGGCTGGGTAAAACCACCCTGGCCATGATCATCGCCAATGAAATGGGCGTGTCGATCAAGTCCACCTCCGGCCCGGTGCTTGAGCGTCCCGGCGACCTCGCGGCGCTGCTGACCAACCTTGAACCGCATGACGTGCTGTTTATCGACGAGATTCATCGGTTGTCGCCGATTGTCGAGGAAGTGCTGTACCCGGCCATGGAAGACTTCCAGCTCGACATCATGATCGGCGAGGGGCCGGCTGCCCGCTCGATCAAGCTCGACCTGCCGCCCTTTACCCTGGTGGGTGCGACCACCCGTGCAGGCATGCTGACCAACCCGCTGCGCGACCGTTTCGGTATCGTTCAGCGTCTGGAGTTCTACAGCACGGCGGACCTGGCGACCATTGTCATACGGTCGGCAGGTATTCTCGGCCTGCCGCTGGACCCTGAAGGTGCCTTTGAAATCGCCCGTCGGGCTCGCGGCACGCCACGTATCGCCAACCGTCTGCTGCGCCGCGTACGCGACTTTGCCGAGGTGCGCGCCAAGGGGCATATCACCAAAGCCGTGGCGGACCTGGCGCTGAACCTGCTGGATGTGGACGAGCATGGCTTCGATCACCAGGATCGACGCCTGCTCCTGACCATGATCGAGAAGTTCGACGGTGGCCCGGTAGGGGTCGACAGCCTTGCCGCCGCTATCAGCGAAGAGCGCCATACCATCGAGGATGTGCTGGAGCCGTACCTGATCCAGCAGGGCTACATCATGCGCACGCCGAGGGGGCGAGTGGTGACGCGTCATGCTTATTTGCACTTCGGGTTAAATATTCCGTCACGATTGGGAGAGATGCCCGTGGTAGACGAATTCCTCGATGCAGTGGACGATTAAAAGCTTGCGCCGCGCGATTTATCTGAGGTTTGTGCTGTCCCAGTGTCTGGCGTCGTCATTCAGTCGTTGTAAATATTCTTCAGGATGAAGAACGGGAATGAAAAAACAGTGGCGGGCCGGATTGGCAACCTGAGGAGTAAGCACTAGAGTATGCGCGCGCAAAACGTGGATCAGTCGTTCGTACATCGCTGTCGCGTTTATTACGAGGACACCGATGCCGGCGGCATCGTGTATTACGTCAATTACCTCAAGTTCATGGAACGGGCTCGAACCGAGCGGCTAAGGGAGCTGGGCTTTGCCCAATCCACGCTGGCAGGGGAGGACCTGTTATTCGTCGTGCATTCCAGTGAGGCGCGCTACCACTCACCTGCGCGCCTGGACGACGAGTTGCTGGTCAGCGCTGAAGTAATCGAATTGAACCGTGTCAGCCTGCGTTTCAAACAGCAGGTCAGGCGGGCAACGGATGCAACGCTGCTCTGTGAGGGGCAGTTTCTGGTGGCGTGTGTGCGCACCAATAGTTTGAAACCTCGGGCCATTCCCGAAACTCTACGTGCGGCCTTTGCCGCCGTGAGCGGCGCGGGTAAACAATCAGAGCAGGAGATTTAGCGTGGAACCTACCGTCGTCGACCATTCCTCCATGTGGAGCCTGGTCAGCAATGCCAGTGTTGTGGTTCAACTGGTCATGCTGACCCTGGTAGCCGCATCGGTTACCTCTTGGGTCATGATTTTCCAGCGCAGCAACATGCTGCGTGCCGGTCGACGTGCCCTGGAGAGCTTCGAGGAGCGCTTCTGGTCGGGTATCGACCTGTCCAAGCTGTACCGTCAGGCTGGCAGCAACCCGGACCCGGATTCGGGTGTGGAGCAGATCTTCCGTGCCGGTTTCAAGGAGTTTTCCCGTCTGCGTCAGCAGCCCGGCGTCGATCCGGAAGCCGTCATGGAAGGCGTGGCCCGTGCCATGCGCGTCGCCATTTCCCGTGAAGAAGAGAAGCTTGAGCAAAGCTTGCCGTTCCTGGCCACTGTGGGTTCCGTCAGCCCGTACATCGGCCTGTTCGGCACCGTGTGGGGCATCATGAACTCGTTCCGCGGCCTGGCCCAGGCCCAGCAGGCGACCCTGGCCACCGTGGCCCCGGGTATCGCCGAAGCGCTGATCGCCACCGCAATCGGCCTGTTCGCGGCGATCCCGGCAGTCATCGCCTACAACCGTTTTGCTGCCACCAGCGAAACGCTGATCGGCCGTTACTACACCTTCGCCGATGAGTTCCAGGCGATCCTGCACCGTAAAGTGCACACCAGCGAAGAATAAGCAGGTAATTCCCAATGGCTTTAATCGCTCGAGCGCGCAAAAAGCGCAAGCCGGTCGCCGAGATGAACGTAGTGCCCTACATCGACGTGATGCTGGTGCTGCTGGTGATTTTCATGGTGACCGCGCCGATGCTCAACCAGGGCGTGAAGGTTGATCTGCCCAAGGTTTCCAGTGAAGCCTTGCCGCAGGACAACAACACGCAGGTGCTGACCATTTCGATCAAGTCCGACAAGACCTATTACTGGAACCTTGGCAGCGAAGTCGACACCCAGAAACAGCAGGACAAGGCCCTGACCCTGCCGGCGATGACCGATGCGGTGACCAAGATCATTCGCTCCGGCAACGAAGGCGGCAAGCGCACCCAGGTCTTCATCCGCGGCGACAAATCGGTTGACTACGGCTCCGTCATGGGCGCCATGGGCGGGCTGCAGAAGGCCGGCGTCGGTAACGTTGGCCTGATCACCGAGGCGCCCTGATGCAGCAACAGCGAGAGCCGTCCGCCTCGGAAAGCTTCTTCTGGCCTGGCGTGTGGGCGATAGCTCTGCACGTGCTGGTGTTCGGCATGCTGTTCGTCAGCTTTGCCATGACCCCGGACCTGCCGCCGGCCAAGCCGATCGTGCAGGCGACCCTGTATCAACTGAAATCGAAAAGTCAGGCTACCACCCAGACCAATCAGAAGATTGCGGGTGAGGCCCAGAAGTCGGCCGCGCGCCAGACCGAAGTCGAGCAGATGGAACAGAAGAAGGTCGAGCAGGAAGCGGTGAAGGCGGCTGCGGAACAAAAGAAAGAAGAGGCGGCTCAAAAGGCCGAGGAATCGAAAAAGGCTGACGAAGCGAAGAAAGCCGACGAGGCCAAAAAGGCTGATGAAGCCAAGAAAGCCGACAAAGCTGCCGAAGCTAAAAAAGCTGAAGAGAAACAATTGGCTGATATAGCCAAGAAGAAATCTGAAGAAGAAGCGAAAAAAGCTGCTGAAGAAGAGGCCAAGAAAAAGGCCGCTGAAGAAGCCAAGAAAAAGATTGTCGAAGACGCGAAGAAGAAAGCCGCCGAAGACGCCAAGAAAAAAGCTGAAGCAGACGAGGCGAAGAAGAAAGTCGCCGACGACGCGAAGAAGAAAGCTGCCGCCGACGCCACCAAGAAGAAGGCCCAGGAAGCAGCGCGTAAATCCGCCGAAGAGAAAAAGGCTCAGGCCCTGGCAGATTTGCTCTCCGACACGCCGCAGCGTCAGCAAGCCTTGGCCGATGAGCGTGGCGATGAAGTAGCGGGCAGTTTCGACGACCTGATTCGGGCACGGGCAGCAGAAGGCTGGACACGTCCACCTTCGGCACGTAAAGGCATGACAGTAGTGCTGCAGATCGGCATGTTGCCGGACGGTACGGTGACTTCGGTCAGCGTGGCCAAGTCCAGTGGTGACGGTTCGTTCGACAGTTCGGCGGTTGCCGCGGTCAAGAACATTGGCCGGTTGACCGAGATGCAGGGAATGAAACCAAGCGACTTCGCTCCCTATCGTTCATTCAAGATGACATTCACACCTGAGGATCTAGCCTTGTGAGAAACCTTCTTCGAGGAATGCTTGTCGTTATTTGCTGTATGGCAGGGATAGCGGCGGCGGATGAAAAGAACATCCTGGTAACCAGCGGCAGTGATCGGGCCACCCCGATCGCGGTGGTGCCGTTCGGCTGGCAGGGCGGCAGCGTGCTGCCGGATGACATGGCCCAGATCGTCAGCGACGACCTGCGCAACTCCGGCTACTACGCACCGATTCCAAAAGGCAACATGATCAGCCAGCCAACCCAGGCCAGCGAAGTCAGCTTCCGTGACTGGAAAGCAGTGGGCGCGCAGTACCTGATGGTCGGCAGCATCACGCCGGCCGGCGGTCGTCTGCAGATCCAGTACACCTTGTTCAACGTGGCCACCGAGCAGCAGGTTTTGACCGGCAGCGTGTCGGGGACTGCCGAGCAACTGCGCGACATGGCCCACTACATTTCGGACCAGTCGTTTGAAAAGCTCACCGGCATCAAAGGGGCGTTCTCCACGCGCCTGCTGTATGTCACGGCTGAGCGTTTCTCGGTGGACAACACCCGTTACACGCTGCAGCGCTCGGATTACGACGGTGCACGCGCCGTAACCCTGCTGCAATCGCGTGAGCCGATCCTGTCGCCGCGTTTTGCACCGGATGGCAAGCGTATTGCCTATGTCTCGTTCGAGCAGAAGCGCCCGCGCATCTTCGTCCAGCACATCGACACAGGGCGTCGTGAGCAGATCACCAACTTCGAAGGCCTCAACGGTGCGCCGGCCTGGTCGCCGGATGGTTCGCGCCTGGCGTTCGTGCTGTCCAAGGACGGCAACCCGGATATCTACGTGATGAACATGGCTTCGCGCCAGATCAGCCGCGTGACCAGCGGTCCTGGCATCAACACTGAACCGTTCTGGGGCAAGGATGGTTCGACCATCTACTTCACCTCCGACCGGGGCGGCAAGCCACAGATCTATAAAACGAGCGTGGGTGGTGGTGGCGCAGAACGCGTAACCTTCATTGGCAACTACAATGCTAATCCGAAGCTTTCGGCCGATGAAAAGACGTTGGTGATGATTCACCGTCAGGATGGTTTCACTAATTTCCGGGTTGCGGCCCAGGATTTGCAGCGTGGAACCGTAAAAATCCTTACAGATACCAACCTTGATGAGTCAGCCACTGTTGCGCCCAACGGCACCATGGTAATCTACGCCACCCGCCAGCAGGGCCGGGGAGTCTTGATGCTCGTGTCCATTAATGGACGCGTAAGGCTCCCGCTTCCTACCGCACAAGGCGAAGTCAGAGAACCATCCTGGTCCCCTTACCTGAACTGACGCGGCGCTACAAAAAAAGAGATTTGCTTAACACACTGGGGTTCATTAGGAGTTTCACGATGGAAATGCTGAAGTTTGGTAAGTTTGCTGCTCTGGCTCTGGCTCTGTCCGTAGCCGTTGGTTGCTCGTCCAAAGGCGGCGACAACGCCGGTGAAGGCGCAGCTGTTGATCCAAACGCTGGTTACGGCGCTAACACGGGTGCAGTTGACGGCTCCCTGAGCGAAGAAGCTGCTCTGCGCGCTATCACCACTTTCTACTTCGAATACGACAGTTCGGACCTGAAACCAGAAGCCATGCGCGCTCTGGACGTTCACGCCAAGGACCTGAAAGCTAACGGCGCTCGCGTTGTTCTGGAAGGTAACACCGACGAACGTGGTACTCGTGAGTACAACATGGCACTGGGCGAGCGTCGTGCGAAAGCCGTTCAGCGCTACCTGGTACTGCAAGGTGTTGCTCCAGGCCAACTGGAACTGGTTTCCTACGGTAAAGAGCGTCCAGTTGCTACTGGCCACGACGAGCAGTCCTGGGCTCAAAACCGTCGCGTCGAACTGCGTAAGTAATTCGTCATGCGAACGTGCCGTCGTGCTCTAACTGTATTGGCTCTCAGCCTCGCACCGCTTGCGGTGTGGGCTGCGGTTCCTGTAACGGACAGCAACTCAGGCTATAACAATAGCGGGAGCAGCTATCCGCCAGCGGGTTATGGCACGAACGGCGCCTATGCCGGGGGGGCGGCGACGTCCGCCCCTTCGGCACAGGGCGAACTGTTCAATCAGCTGCAACGCATGCAGGATCAACTGGCGCAGCAACAAGGCACCATTGAAGTTCTGCAGAATCAAGTGAATCAGCTCAAGCAAGAAGGCCTGGAGCGTTACCAGGATCTTGATCGACGTATTGGAGCCGGCGTAACACCTGCCGCTACTCCTGATAATTCTTCTGCCGGTGGCGCGCCAAGTGCCGCTGCCGGTGGTGCAGCAGCAGGGGCGGCTGCCAGCCAGGCCCCTGCCGCGAGCAGCGAACCGGGCGATCCGGCGAAGGAAAAACTGTATTACGATGCAGCCTTCGACCTGATCAAAGCCAAGGATTTCGACAAGGCGAGCCAGGCATTTGCCGCTTTCCTGCGTAAATACCCAAACAGCCAGTACGCGGGCAATGCCCAATACTGGTTGGGCGAGGTCAACCTGGCCAAGGGTGACCTGCAAGGTGCCGGCCAGGCGTTTGCCAAGGTCAGCCAGCTGTACCCCAAGCACGCCAAGGTGCCGGATTCGCTGTACAAACTCGCTGACGTAGAACGCCGCCTGGGTCATACCGACAAGGTCAAAGGCATTCTGCAGCAGGTAGTGGCCCAATATCCGGGCACCTCAGCTGCGCAGTTGGCCCAGCGGGATCTGCAGCGCTTGTAAGCCATGCAGTCCGTTCAGAAGAAACCCGCGCCTGGCGCGGGTTTTTTCGTTAGAATCCACGCCCTTTTATGACACCCGCTTCCTGGGGTCGGCGCATTGGCGCAACCCCTTGAAGTGCCTGACGGAGGCGGACAGCCTGTTTAGCTGTTACGCCCGTGGCGACTATGCAAGACACATTACGTATTACCGAAGTTTTTTACTCGTTGCAGGGTGAAACGCGAACCGCTGGCCTGCCCACGGTTTTTGTTCGCCTCACCGGTTGCCCGTTGCGCTGCCAGTACTGCGACAGCGCTTACGCCTTCAGTGGCGGCACCGTGCGTACCCTCGACGACATCCTCGAGCAGGTTGCCGGCTACCGGCCGCGCTACGTCTGTGTAACGGGCGGTGAGCCCCTGGCCCAACCGAATGCCATCCCTTTGCTCAAGCACTTGTGCGACGCCGGCTACGAGGTGTCTCTGGAAACCAGTGGTGCGCTGGATATCTCCGCTGTCGACCCGCGTGTAAGCCGCGTGGTCGACCTCAAAACACCGGGCTCCAGGGAAGCACACCGTAACCTCTACGAGAACCTGGATTTGCTGACGGCCAACGATCAGGTCAAGTTCGTCATCTGTTCCCGTGAAGACTACGACTGGGCCAACTCCAAGCTGATCCAATATGGCCTGGACCGTCGCGCCGGTGAAGTGCTGTTCTCTCCCAGCCATCACGACCTGAACGCCCGCGACCTGGCAGACTGGGTAGTGGCGGACAACCTGCCGGTGCGTCTGCAATTGCAGTTGCACAAGTACCTGTGGAACGACGAGCCTGGCCGCTGAGAGGGCCTGAAAACGGCCACAATTGCAGATGCAACGCGGTATTTCTGATTTATTTCAAATAAGGTGTTGAATAATCCTTAGAAATCAGTATTATACGCGCCACCACACAGCGGGTCGTTAGCTCAGTTGGTAGAGCAGTTGGCTTTTAACCAATTGGTCGTAGGTTCGAATCCCACACGACCCACCATATTTGGCGGTTTAGAAAATCCGGAAGGCCCACGAAAGTGAGGATTTCCGGGTTTTTTTTTGCCTGGTTGAAAAGTCAAAATCAACCCGCTGTCAATCGCACCCTATCTTGGTTAAATTGGAGACTGCTCCACTCACGACAGGGATCGTCATGACTACGCTTTCACCCATCAGCTCCAGCCTCAGCCCGATTCTGCGTCTTGCGGGTCAACCACTTGCCGCCCAGCCACGCTATACCCCTGTTGCTGATCGACCTTCATCCGTCGTCAGTCTGGGCAACGTGGTATCCGACACGCTCTCCAGCACCTACTCTGTGCGTGGGCAACTGCCCGGCCAGGCCCCGGCGCTGGCTTGGGAGAGTGACAGTCATGACACCCTGAGCAAGGCGATCAATACCAACTTCAACGCATTATCCATTGCCAACCGCTTCAAAGGCCTGGGCGACAGTCTGGTGGCACAGTTTGCCGAGGGCGGTACGGATATTTCCCAGTCGGTACGCTATGCAGGCGCAGAAAGTGCCGGCGAGCTCAAGCTCAGTCAGTCGCTGCTGCACAGTAAGGCCGACAATCTGGTCAGCCTTAACATCAAGACCGCCAGCGGCAAGACCATCACCTTCAGTTTATCCAGCCAGAGCGATGGCCTGGGCGTTCAGGCCACTGTGGACGGTGGCACCTTGAGCGACGATGAGCTCAAGGCCGTCGGTCAGTTGAGCAGCGCGTTCCAGGCAGCGGTCGACGGGCTGACCGCCGTGCCGCCGAAGCTCGATCTGGGCGGCCTGACCCGGTTCGATTCCGGAATATTGGCATCCGTCGACCTCAACGCCAGGTTGGAGATAGCGGACACGCAGCAGCAGACCCTTGCGTTTCACGCCGACAACCAGAGCCGTACCACCCGCATGAGCGGTGCGGATGGCGAATTGAGCCTCGCGGTGGACCTGAAAAACGCTGCGATCCTCGGCGAAGCTCAACAACAGGCCAAGGCGCTGAAAAGCTACCTGGCTCAGTTTGATCGAGTGCAGGAGCGGGGCAATGCCAAGGCGCCATTGATGAGCATGTTCAAGGACGCGTTCAGCGCCATGAACAGCAATTATCCTCAAGGTGCCGCTGCACCCGAGGCCCTGACCCGCAATCCGGCAGATCAGCGCTTGCTCAGTGGCTTGGCTGACTTCAAGGCATCGATCAAACAGGCCAGCGAAGCTTCCAACCCGATGCGTCCGTCCGAGGTCGATAGCTTTGCCTACGACGTAGCGCAGAACACCCGCGTGGGTGGCAGCAGCACGTTGGACCGCAGCGTGACCCAGGATCAGCAATCGAGCCTGTCCGCCAGTTTCCACAAGGATCTGAACGGCACCCTAAACCCCGCGCTCGGCACCACGGCCGAATCGCAGAATTACTTTTATGTGCAGGTCGAGGACACGGCCAGCAGCTCGACCCATCTGGGGTATAAGGAAGGAATGCTTACCCGGGCCTCTGTCTCGCAGTCCGCAAGCCAGGATACGCGTACGCAAAAATACGTGATGGGCAAGCAGGTCGACGAGACGTTTGTGCCCCGGCACGCTTCGGCCAGGCGTGACTACGTGACATTGCTGGAACACGCGGCAAGGGAAAGCAATAAGTCCAGGGAGGCGCTGGAAGAGCCTACGCTCAAGGAGGCATTGGCGCACATGCATGCCGCTGTGCTGCTGCAGGAAGATCCCTCCGCACTGTCGCGCTGACAACGTCCATAAAACAGGAAACCCGGTTTCCTGTTTTTAGGCCTGACAGATGCGCACGTCAGCCCCAAATTAGGCTTTTGAATCGATTCGATATTCTGTAGCCTTGCGCAGCTTCATCCGTGCTTGATGAACACAATCACTTCGTCCGGCGGCGCCCGAAGGGCTCCAGAGCCGGTGGTACACTCGACTTTCGCGCAACTGCGCCTGCAGGTCTTGCGAACATGACGCACATTTCCGAACGCCTACTGGTTCAAGCCCATCTCGACGCCAAGGCGCCCAAGGCCCTCAGCGCCGACGAAGAGGCCGCCCTGCGCGTCGCTATCGCCGCCGAGCTCAACGCTCAGGACGCGGTGCTGGTTGCCCACTTTTACTGCGATCCGGTGATTCAGGCCCTGGCCGAAGAAACCGGTGGCTGCGTCTCCGACTCCCTTGAAATGGCGCGCTTCGGCGCTGCTCACCCGGCCAAAACCGTACTGGTGGCCGGCGTGCGTTTCATGGGCGAGACCGCCAAGATCCTCACCCCTGAAAAGCGCATCCTCATGCCGACCCTGGAAGCCACCTGCTCCCTGGACCTTGGCTGCCCGGTGGATGAGTTTTCGGCGTTTTGCGACCAGCATCCCGAGCGCACCGTGGTGGTGTATGCCAACACCTCGGCAGCGGTCAAAGCCCGTGCCGACTGGGTGGTGACCTCCAGCTGCGCGCTGGAAATCGTCGAGAGCCTGATGGACAACGGCGAGACCATCATCTGGGGGCCGGACAAGCACCTGGGCACCTATATTCAGCGTCAGACCGGCGCCGACATGTTGCTGTGGGACGGTGCCTGCATCGTCCACGAAGAGTTCAAGTCCAAGCAGCTCGAAGACATGAAGGCGCTGTACCCGGACGCTGCGATCCTGGTGCACCCCGAGTCGCCGACCGCCGTGATCGAACTGGCGGATGCGGTGGGTTCCACCAGCCAACTGATCGCTGCAGCGCAGCGCCTGCCGAACAAGACCTTCATCGTGGCGACGGACCGCGGCATCTTCTACAAGATGCAGCAGCTGTGCCCGGACAAGGTTTTTGTCGAAGCGCCCACAGCGGGCAACGGCGCCGCATGCCGCAGTTGCGCGCACTGCCCGTGGATGGCGATGAATACCCTGGAGCGCACGTTGCAGTGCCTGCGTGAGGGCAGTAACGAGATATTCGTCGAGCCGTCGGTGATCCCCCATGCGGTGCGCCCGCTCAAGCGCATGCTGGATTTCACCCAGGCTGCGCGGCTCAAGCTGGCCGGCAACGCCTGACGCCAGCCGGACATCGCTAAAATGTGGGAGGAAGCTTGCTCCCACATTTGGATTTTCATTATTTCGGAATTATTTTTTCTGCTTGGGGATTCGCACCAGTTGCGTGTCCGAGTAGATGTCATGCCAACTGCGTTTGTGCTTATCGAACAATGACCAGACGAACCCAAGCCCCACGCACAGCCACGACGCAATCGATACCATAAAGCGCAACAGCGCCTGCCACAGGCTGATACGCGAGCCGTCGGCGTTCTGCACGCGCACGCCCCAGACCTGCATGCCCAGTGTCTGCCCGGAGTGAGTCCAGAACTTGGCAAAAAAGCCGAACAGCACAAACAGCAGGAGGGTCGACAGTATCGGGTCACCGTCCAGCGCGCCGGACTCGCTGAGCGTGCGCATGTTCGCTTCCCCCACGAACGCAATCCACACCAGCGTGTAGATAAAAGCGGTGACGATCAGCAGCGCAGTGCACAACAGAGCGTCATAGAGCATCGCTGCCAGGCGACGACCCAGGCCGGCGGCGGGGAACGCGCCCTGGGGGCTCAGCAGGGGCTTGGGCATGGCAGGGCTCTCGCAGGAAAACGCCCAGTTTACGGATTCGCGTGTCTAGTCCTGAAATAGGTTTACACCTGTTTCAGTCTCAAAACGCCTGATGCACCGCATCGGGCGTTTTGTATTTCAGGGATAAGTGCGGCCGCTCCCCGTTGTAGATCAGCACCGACTCATC
>NZ_CAKLBR010000033.1:0-39397 GCF_920984685.1 Pseudomonas sp. Leaf59
GCAGGCTTTGGAGCGTGGGCCGCCGCGATGGGCCATCCTTGGCCCAGCGCGGCTAACCCGGCGTCCTGCCGGGTTACCCACGCTCCAAAGCCTGCGTTCGGCCAGCGTGTTTGACGGGGCGCCTCAGGTCAAGATCAAGAGCGCGGCGGCCTGAGAGCCGACCGGTATGTGGAAGTGTGAACGCGATCAAATGTGGGATCTGCGCTTAACTGACTGGCATTGCGGCGTATCAGTCAACCAATGATTGACTGATGCACTGCTATCGGGAGCAAGCCCCCTCCCACAGGGTTTTTTAGTGTTTGGGGGATCAGCGTGTGGCCAATGCGCCCTGATAGACGGTTGGGCCTGTCGGTTGCTTGCTCAGCGAACCGCCCTTGGTTTCCGAACTCACCATCAATTCCACCGGTTTGCTGATGGTTTCCTGCTGGCGCGGGTTCAGGCCGATGATGCCTTTGCCGTCTTCCGGCAACAGCCCCAGGGACACGGGCGTGCCGCCTTCGGGAATGGCCCACAGTTCCAGGCTTTGGTCGGGCGCCGGGGCCGTGGCGGCAATCGGCTGCACTTCCAGGTAATCCTTGTGCGCCATGATCTGCGCGGCCGGCTGCTGGGCGGTGGTGACCAGGGTGGCGGCGGATTTGACGCTGTCTTTGGTGTAGAGCGCGCCGCCGACACCGGCAACCACGACGACACAGGCGCCGATAAACAGGCGCGGACGGCTCCAGAATGGAGGCTTGTGCTCAATCACTGGGGGTTGGATCGCAGTCATAAGTCTCTTCCTGACAAATTTTGTAGTCAGTTCATGGACCTTGCCAATGACGATGGGTTCCGGGGCCCATCGTCGGCGATCTTCGTCAGAGTGATGCCAATTGGCCTTTATATAGCACTGGCCCGGTCGGCTGGCCGCTCGGTGAACCGCCTTCGGGTTCGAGGGTGACGGCGAGGGTGGCCGGGGCTTTGAGCAGCGCTTGCTGTGCCTCGCTCAACTGAATTCGGCCCTTGCCTGCCGTCGGTACCAACCCCAGGGAGATCGGTTTGCCACCGGCGGGAATAACCCATAATTCCAGCGCCTGCGCAGGCGTCAATGCAGCTATTGCGAGGGGTTCAACCTGCAGGTGATCGGCAAACGTGTCGATTTGCAACGCTGGCTGCTGGTCGGCGGCGACCAGTGTGGTGCGGTATGCAAGGCCCGTGTCGCGTGGGTAGAGCACGCCGATCAACACTGCCGCAATCAGGGCGCACGCGGCAGCCAGCAGGCGCCCGTTCCTCCACCACGGTTTTTTCGCCGGTACGTGCAGCCCCTGCGGCTCGATCCGTGCCTGAATGCCTGCCCACACGTGATCGGGCACTGCGCGTTCGGGCAGGCTGCCGGTGAGGCTGGCGAGGGCCTCCTGCCAATGCCCAAGCTCTGCGCGCAGCGCGGCATCATTGAGCAGCAGGGTGTCAAACCGGCGACGCGCGGTGGCCGGCATCAGGCCGATCGCGTAGTCGGCGGCCAGGGCACGGCGCAGGACGGTGGTGTGGTAATTCATGATTCAAGGCACCTGCGCAGGCGCTCCATGCCGCGACGAATCCAGGATTTGACCGAGCCCAGGGGGGCCGCCAGGTGTTCGGCCAGCTCCGAGCACGACAGGCCTCGAAAGTAAGCCAGGGTGATCGATTGGCGCTGCATGCCGTCGAGGGTGTCCAGGCAGCGGTTGAGGGCGCGGGCGTTGCGTTCGCTGTCGAGCTGGTCGTGAGCGCTGTGACCTTCGTCGAGCAGGGCGTCCTGCTGGCCTTCGGTGAGGGGTTGCTCACGGCGTTTGCGCAATTGGTCGATGGCCAGGTTGCGGGTGATGTTCACCATCCAGGTCATGGGCGACGCCAGGTGTGGCTCGTAGCGCGACGCGTTGTACCAGATGCGTACGAAAGCCTCCTGCAACACGTCCTCGGCGAGGTCCGCACGGCCCATGAAGCGGTAGGCCACCCCATGCAGGCGCGGCGAAGCGCTGCGGTACAGGGTTTCGAACGCCTGGCGGTTGCCCAGGGCGCATTGGGCCAGCAGCGGGCGTAGTGGGTCAGCATCGGTCAGCGTAATGGGGCTTCTCCAGGCTCTCGAGCGAGGGCGACGGGACTGCGCACGGTGGGCAGAGGGTAATCCAATTTGCGCAGTCATTCCATCCAGCTCCGGGCGGCCTGTAAGCGTTATACGCAGGCCGGGGTGTTTCGGATGCGGTTGGGAACAAGCCCTGTTATCGCCAGTCCAACGCCTGCTTTCGCCCCCACCTGCAGAGGTTGTTTCGATGAAGATTTCACGCGGTTTCGCCCTTTCCTGCCTGATGACCCTGGCAGCGGCCCCGGTGTTCGCCGCAGGGTTCAGCCTTGGTGATGCGGCCAATGCGATTTCCGGCATGCAGGGCGGCAACAACAAGGCCGCTGCCGCCGCGCCGTCGTCCGAGACGGCCGGTCTGCTGAGCGCACTCACCTCGCAACTCAATGTCACCCCCGAACAGGCCGTCGGCGGCACCGGCGCCATGCTGGGCCTGGCCAAGAACCAGCTGAGCGGCAACGATTATTCGCAATTGGCCAAGAGCGTGCCGGGGCTGGACAAGCTGTCCGGCGACAATGCACTGGGCAGCCTCGGGGCCTTAAGCGGGATGCTCGGCCAGAGCGGCGGCAGCAAGACCAGCGGCCTGGACGGCCTGTTGGGCAACGTGAAGAACACCAACGACCTGAACTCCGCGTTCAGCGCCCTGGGCATGGACAGCGGCATGATCGGCCAGTTTGCGCCGGTGATCCTGCAATACCTGGGCAGCCAGGGCGCCAACGGCTCGGTACTGGGCAAGCTGGCCCAGGCCTGGGGCACCGGCAGCTAAGCCTGCTGCGCGCGCAGCTGTTCGATGCGCGCGTCTTTCTCCTGCCAGAGCTGGTTGACCCAGTTCTGGACGGTCTGGCGAAACACCGGATCGTTCTCGTAATCCCCCTGCCACAACGCCGGATCCAGCTCACGGGTGCGGATATCCACGATCACGGTTGGCACGCCGCCGCTGATCAAGTCCCAGAACCCCGGAATTTTCGCCTGCGGGTAAACCACGGTTACGTCGAGGATCGCGTCCAGCTGTTCACCCATCGCCGCCAGCACGAACGCCACGCCGCCCGCCTTGGGCTTGAGCAGGCGGGTAAAGGGTGATTCCTGCTGCACCCGCTTGGCTTCGTTGAACCGCGTGCCCTCCAGGTAATTGACCACCGTCACCGGCTGGCGCTTGAACAGTTCGCAGGCCTGTTTGGTGATCTTCAGGTCCTGCCCTGCCAGCTCCGGGTGTTTGGCCAGGAACGCCTTGGTGTAGCGCTTCATGAACGGGTAGTCGAGCGCCCACCAGGCAAGGCCCAGGAAGGGCACCCAGATGAGTTCTTTTTTCAGGAAAAACTTGAAGAACGGCGTGCGCCGGTTGAGCGCCTGGATCAGTGCCGGAATATCCACCCACGACTGGTGATTGCTGATCACCAGGTAGGAGGTGTCACGTCGCAGGTCGGCGCCGCCGCGAATGTCCCACTGGGTCGGGATACACAGCGAGAAGATGAGCTTGTCGATCTCGGCCCAGGTCTCGGCGATCCACATTACCGCCGCCGAGGCATGGTCGCGCCAGCGCCCCGGCGCTGCCAGCTTGAGCAGCGCGAACACCAGCAACGGGCCGATCAGGATCAGCGTATTGAGCAACAGCAGCAACGTGACGCAACAGCCGGTGAGCAGGCGGCGCATAAGCAACTCTTGGAATTCCTGTGGGCCGCTCATCATAAGCAAGCGCGGTCCAGAGGCCAAATCGCAAATCACCCTACGAATGTTTCACAACGGGCACGCTATGCTCGGTCATCCAACTAAGTGCCGGGTTTGCGGTCTAGAATCCGCCCACCTTCTTTCGAGGAAATCACGCCGTGAAATTGCTCCTTGCCGCGTTCACCCTGGTTGCCCTGCCCGTCATGGCCGCCGAACCGACCCTCTACGGGCGCTACGAATACATCCAGTTGCCGGAGATCGGCGAGACCTTCAAGGCCAAGATGGACACCGGCGCGCTGACCGCCTCGCTGTCGGCCCGCGACATTCAGACCTTCACCCGTGACGGCGACGACTGGGTACGCTTTCGCCTCGGCGGCCAGGACGCGTCGAACAAGGTGTACGAGCACAAGGTCGCGCGTATCAGCAAGATCAAGAGCCGCGCTGACGAGGATGACGACAAGGACGAGACCAGCGTGACCAAGCGGCCGGTGATCGACCTGGAAATGTGCCTGGGCGACGTCAAACGCACCGTCGAGGTCAACCTCACCGACCGCAGCAGCTTCAACTATCCGCTGCTGATCGGCGCCAAGGCCCTGCGCGAATTCGGCGCGGCGGTGAACCCGGCGCGGCGCTACACTGCCGACAAACCGGACTGCTGACGGACCGCCATGGCGCACATCCTGATTGTCGAAGACGAAGCCGCAATTGCCGATACGCTGATCTTCGCCCTGCAAGGCGAAGGGTTCACCACCACCTGGCTGACCCTCGGCCAGGCGGCGCTTGCGCATCAGCGCCAGACCCCGGCCGACCTGGTGATTCTCGACATTGGCCTGCCGGATATCAGCGGCTTTGAAACCTGCAGGCAATTGCGCCGTTTCAGCGAAGTGCCCGTGATGTTTCTCAGTGCCCGGGATGGCGAGATCGACCGGGTGGTGGGGCTGGAGATCGGCGCCGACGACTACGTGGTCAAGCCGTTCAGCCCGCGTGAAGTGGCGGCGCGGGTGCGCGCGATTCTCAAGCGGGTGGGACCGGTTGCGGCGCCTGCGGTGTTCCAGATTGATCTGGAGCGCATGCAGATCACCTATCGCGGCCAGCCCCTGAGCCTGACCCGCCATGAGTTCCGCCTGCTGCAAAGCCTGCTGGAACAACCCGAGCGAATATTCAGTCGCGAGCAACTGCTGGACGCGGTGGGCGTGCCCGCCGACGCCGGCTACGAACGCAATATCGACACTCACATCAAAAGCCTGCGCAGCAAATTGCGCAGCGTGGCGGCGCAGGCTGAGCCGATCCAGACCCATCGCGGCCTCGGCTACAGCTACAGCCCCGGCAACAGCTGATGCGCCTGGGGCTGCGGATTTTCCTGGTGTATGCGCTGTTTATCGGCCTTACCGGTTATTTCGTGCTCAGCACCGTCATGAACGAAATCCGTCCCGGTGTGCGCCAGTCCACCGAGGAAACCCTGGTGGACACCGCGAACCTGCTGGCCGAAGTGCTGCGCAATGACGTGAAGAACGGCACCCTCGGCCAAAGCCATTGGCCGGAGCTGCTTAAGGCCTACGGCAGCCGCCAGCCGGGCGCGACCATTTGGGGGCTGCCGAAAAACCAGGTCAACCATCGAATCTATGTGACCGACGCCCAGGGCCGTGTGCTGCTCGACTCCACGGGCGAAGCGCTGGGCCAGGATTATTCCCGCTGGAACGACGTGTACCTGACCCTGCGCGGTGAATACGGCGCGCGCTCCACCCGCAGCGACCCCGACGACCCGGCCTCGTCGGTGATGCACGTGGGCGCACCGATCCGCGACAACGGACGGATCATCGGCGTGGTCACCGTGGCCAAGCCCAACAGCTCCTTGCAACCCTATGTCGACCGCACCGAGCGCCGTTTGCTGTGGTACGGCGCCGGGCTGGTGGTGCTCGGCCTGCTGCTCGGCGCGTTGCTGTCGTGGTGGTTGAGCGCTGCCTTGCGGCGCCTCACCGCCTATGCCGAGGCAGTCAGCGAAGGGCGCCGTGCCGAGTTGCCGCATTACCGGGGCGGCGAGCTCAAGCAGTTGTCCACCGCCGTCGAACACATGCGCACGCAACTGGAAGGCAAGGCATACGTTGAGCATTACGTGCACACCCTGACGCACGAGTTGAAAAGCCCGCTGGCGGCGATTCGCGGTGCGGCGGAGTTGTTGCAGGGCGACATGAGCCGCGAACAGCAGCAGCGCTTTGTCGGCAATATCGACAGCGAAAGCGCGCGCCTGCAGCACCTGATCGAACGCCTGCTGAACCTGGCGCAGGTCGAACAGCGCCAGGGCCTGGAAGAGCAGGCGAGCATTGCGCTGGGGGCATTGGTCGATGAGGTACTCAAGGCGCAGTGCGCGCGTATCGAAGGCGCCGGGCTGCGGGTCGAGCAGGCCATTGCGGCGGATGTACAGGTGTTCGGCGAGCCCTTTCTGTTGCGCCAGGCGCTGGGCAATCTGCTGGATAACGCCCTGGACTTCACCCCGGCGGGCGGAACGCTGAGGTTCAGCGCGCAGGTGCGGCAGCACGATGTAGACGTCAGCCTGTTCAACCAGGCGGAGCCGATTCCCGACTATGCCCTGCCGCGCCTGAGCGAGCGCTTTTACTCGCTGCCGCGCCCGGCCAGCGGACGCAAAAGTACCGGTCTGGGCCTCAACTTTGTCGAAGAGGTGATGAAGCTGCACGGCGGCGCCATGGCGATCGGCAATGTGCCGGGCGGCGTGCAAGTGGTGCTGCATCTCCACACAGTCTCCACGATGCCCACATAAATCGCCCACATGCGCGGCTCACGCTCTGCCCATCCAAAACAGGGAGAGCCCCATGAACCGAAGCCTGCTTTACAAACTTGGCGCCATTGCGCTGCTGATGTTGCTGTTGCTGATTCCGTTGATGATGATCGATGGCCTCATCAGTGATCGTCAGCAAAGGCGCGATGAGGTATTGGCGGATATCGCCCGCAGCTCCAGTTACCCACAGCGCCTCACCGGGCCGGTGATGGTGGTGCCGTATCGCAGGACCGTGCGCGAGTGGAAGCTCAATGAAAAACTCAATCAACGCTACGAAGAAACCCGTGAAGAACGCGGTCGTCTGTATTTCCTGCCGGAGCGGTTTGAACTCGATGGCCAGGTGCACACCGAGCTGCGTAAGCGTGGCATCTACCAGGCGCGGCTGTTCCATGCCGACAACCGCATCAGCGGGCGTTTCGAGTTGCCTGAGCAGTTGGGCATTACCGAGCATTTTGCCGATTACCGCTTTGAACCGGCGTTTCTGGCGGTGGGTGTCAGCGATATTCGCGGCATCGAAAATGCGCTGAAACTGGAACTGGGCAGCCAGCGCCTCGCGTTCGCACCGGGCTCTCTGGTGGACTGGCTGGGGGAGGGTGTGCACGTGGCGCTGCCGGCGCTGGACAGCCACAAGCCCGCCGCGCTGGAGTTCGCGTTCGACCTGCGCCTGCAAGGCACCGAACAGCTGCACGTGTTGCCAGTGGGCAAGACCAGCCAGGTGTCACTCGCTTCCAACTGGCCGCACCCCAGCTTTATCGGCAACTTCCTGCCGACGCAACGGGACGTGACGAACAAGGGCTTTACTGCTCGCTGGCAAACCTCGTTTTTCGCCACCAACCTGGAGCAAGCCCTGCAAAGCTGCCTGGACCGCCAGGCCTGTGAGGACTTCAACAACCGCAGCTTCGGCGTGAACTTCATCGATCCGGTGGACCAATACCTCAAGAGCGACCGCGCGATCAAATACGCGTTGCTGTTCATCGCCCTGACTTTTGGCGGCTTCTTCCTGTTCGAAGTGCTGAAGAACCTGGCGCTGCACCCGATCCAGTACGGCTTGGTGGGCGCGGCCCTGGCGTTCTTTTATCTGCTGCTGTTGTCGTTGGCCGAGCACCTGGGGTTCGCCTTGGCCTACCTGATCTCGGCGAGTGCCGGTGTGCTGTTGATCGGCTTTTACCTGTGCCATGTGCTGCGCAGCCTTGCCCATGGCCTGCGGTTTTCGGCGGGGTTGGCGGCGCTGTATGGCTTGTTGTACGGGCTGCTCAGCGCCGAGGATTATGCGCTGCTGATGGGATCGCTGTTGCTGTTCGCCCTGCTCGGCACGGTGATGGTGCTGACGCGCAAACTGGACTGGTACGGCGTGGGCCGGCGCAAGGGGATTGAGCAATGATGGGCTTGCGCGAGGATCAACAGTTAAGGGAACAGTTGGTGAGCAGGATCAACACGCTGTTGTGGCAAGCCCGCTCGCCACAGAATGTCAGGCAGGCGGCTGGGTCTGCAGCATCGAAGGCCGCTGGCTGACCTCGGCATACCACTGCGCAAGCCTGGGGTTATCCGCCCGCCATTGCAGGTCCGGATGGCGGAAATCAAGGTAGCCCAAGGCACAGGCCACGCTGATGGCGGCGATGTCGAAATGGCTGGCCAGCTCGGCCATCGCATCCTGTTCCAGCTCGGCGAGGGTGCGGCGTATCTTAATGCGTTGTTCGTCCAGCCACGCAGCCCAGTGTTTTTCCACCGGGCGCAGGGCGAGCTCGTAGCGCGTCAGCACGGCGGCATCCAGAATGCCGTCGGCCATCGAGGCCAATGTGAGGCGACGCCAGCGGGCTGAGCCGTCGCGAGGGATCAGTGGGTTGCCGACGTGCTGGTGGTCGAGGTAATCGAGGATCACCCGGCTGTCGTGCAGCCTGCTGCCATCGGCCAGGCGCAGGGCCGGGATCTTGCCGACAGGGTTGCCTTGCACCACCTGGGCGTCCGGACTGACCGGCGTCGGCACGCAGTCGTGCAGGGCCACGCGGTCCTGCTGGCCGGTCTCGATCAGCAGCACGCGGACTTTGCGCACGAAGGGTGAAGCGGGGTTGTGGAACAAGGTCATGCTGGGCGTGGACATGGGTATTCCTCGAAATGGGCTGGGGCCTAGCCTATGAGGTTGGGCGATGGCTGGCGAGAAGATTGTGGTGTTTTTTCGGGCCTCATCGGGAGCAAGCCCCCTCCCACATTTGAAAGTATTCACACTTCAAAATGTGGGAGGGGGCTTGCTCCCGATAGCGCATTCAGCCGCGCCGCGCCAACAACCCCCAGGCGCCAATCACCGCTGGAACCCCCAGCCCCACCCAGCTCAAAACGTCCCAGAGCCCGTCGCCCAGCAGCGCCGCAAACAGCCCGGCGGCACTGAGCAGGCCGATCCCCAGCGGTATACCAAACACCTTCCAGAAACTCGACTGGCGCGGCTTCATGCCTTGCCCGCCTTGCGCCGCACGAGCCACAGGTACACCCCGCTGCCCAGCACAATGATGGTCAGCACATCCAGTACCGCCCACAGAATTTTCATCGTCATGCCGCCGTAGTCACCAAAATGCAACGGCTGCGACATGCCCATGGCGTCCATGTACCACGGTCGTTCGGCGATGGCGGTGACGGTCAGGGTGCGGGCGTCGATCAGTACCGGCGTGAGCAGGTGCGAGGTCAGGTGCGTGCTGCCTTTCATGAACACGGCGTAGTGGTGCTCGCTGGAAAAGCGTGTGCCGGGGAAGGCGATGAAGTCCGGCTGCATGCCCGGCGCGGCCTTGGCGGCAATGCTCAGCAACTCGCTGACCGGTGCGCGCTGCGTCAGCGGCGGGGCGTTCTTGTAGGGTTCGATCATGGCGCTGAGGCTGTCGGTGCGCCAGGCGGCGATGATCAGGTCGGCACAGGCACTGATCACGCCGGTCACGCCCACCACCAGCGTCCAGGTCAGGGTAACCGCGCCGAGCAGGTTGTGCAGGTCGAGCCAGCGCAGGCGCGTGGATTTATCCTGGCGCACCGTGCCGAATTTCAAGCGGCGCATGAACGGCAGGTACAGCACCGTGCCGGAGACAATCGCCAACACAAACAGCAAGCCCATGAACGCCAGCAACAACTTGCCCGGCAGGCCGGCGAACATGTCCACATGCAGGCGCAGCACGAACAGCGTAAAACCGCCATTGGCCGAGGGCATCTCCACCGATTCACCGGTGCGTGCGTCGAGCATGAAGGTGTGCGACGAATTGGGCTCGGTGCCGGCGGTCGCCGCCATGATCGCGATTACCCCGTTTTTGTCGTCCTCGTCCCAGGCCAAATACTGCATGGCCTCGCCCGGGCGATGGGCCTGGGCTTTAGCGACCAGTCGTTCCAGATCGAGCTGCGGCGTGTCGGCCGGCATCTGCGCAAGCGTCGGCTCATTGCCCAGCAGGTGGTCGATCTCATGATGAAACACCAGCGGCAGCCCGGTGAGGGCGAGCAGCAACAGGAATACGGTGCAGATCAGGCTGGTCCAGGTGTGGATGAAGGACCAGCGGCGGATGGTTTTGCTTTTCATTTTTCTAGCCTTCAAACGCACCGAAGCCGTCCCGGAGGACGGCTTGGTGGTTAACTCAGCGGATTACCACTGATAAGTGGCACTGGCGACTACGCTGCGTTGGTCGCCGAAGTAGCAGTAGGAGCCGTCGCAGGTGGAAATGTAATCCTTGTTGAACAGGTTAGTGGCGTTCACTTTCACCGACGCACCCTTGAGGCTATTGTCCAGTCGGCCCAGGTCATAGTGTACGGCGCCGTCGAACACGGTGTAGGCATTGGCTTTGCCGGCCCAGGTGTTGGCCTGGTCGCCATAGGTGTTGCCGGTGTAGCGCGCGCCAAAGCCGATACCGAAACCGTCGAGTGGTCCGGTATGCCAGGTGTAGTCGGTCCACAGCGAGGCTTGCTGATTGGGGATCAGTTGCAGCCGGTTGCCTTTGTACTGGCCCTTTTGCACTTCAGACTTGGCCAGGGTGTAGGCCGCGATTACCTTGAGGTTATCGGTCACGTCAGACACGGCTTCCAATTCCAGGCCCTTGACCTTCACTTCGCCGGTCTGATCGGTGACCGAGGCACCACCGGACTGGAAGCTGGTAACTTGTACATTCTTCTGCGTCAGGTCGTAGACCGCGGCACTGAGCAGGGTGTTGGAGCCGGGCGGCTGGTATTTGATCCCCAGTTCCCACTGCTGGCCTTCGGTCGGTTTGAACGACTGGACGGGGTCTACGCTGGCGTTGCTCGCGGGCTGGAACGACTCGGCGTAGGAAAGGTAGGGCACGAAACCTGAGTCGAACACATAGCTCAGCGCCGCGTTGCCACTGAAGTTCTTGCTGCGATCAGTATTGGTGGCGTCGTTTTTATTGAAGTAGGTTGTGCCCTGGTGTACCCAGTCTTCACGGCCGCCAAGGGTCAGGCGCCAGTTATCGAGGGCCATTTGGTCCTGCACGTAAAGGCCGGTCTGCACGGTTTTCTGGTTGTAATCGTAGAAGGCCGTTGAGCGTGCCGGGCGTACGATCGGCTGACCGTAGACCGGGTTGAAAATGTTGGTGGTGCCGCCGTCGCCGAAAATCGCCAGGTAAGAGGTATCGGTGCGCTGATGATCCAGACCCAGCAGCAGAGTGTGAGTGATGTCGCCGGTGGCGAAGTCAGCCTGGAAATTGTTATCCACTGCGAACTGGCTGATGTCCTCGTCCACGTTGGTCGAGGAGCGGCTGATATTGCCATTGGCATCAGCAGGGGAGAACGCGAAGGAGCCGACCGTCAGTTGTTGGAATGCCAATTCGGACTTGGTGTAGCGTAGGTTCTGCTTGAATTGCCAGGTATCGTTGAAGCGATGCTCAAAAGCATAGCCGAGTGCATAGTAGGTACGGTCGTAGAAGTCGTAATCGGGATCGCCAAGGTTCTTGTGGTGGGAAACCTCGCCTAGCGGTGATTTGATCTTGGTGCCTTGGATCGGCAGGAATTGACTGGTGGTGCCGGTATCATCGCGGGTGAACTGTGACAGCAGGGTCAACTTGGTATCGGTATCGATATTCCAGGTCAGGCTGGGCGCGATGTTGTAGCGCTTATTGTCAATATGGTCGACCTGGGTGCCAGCATCACGCAGCACACCGCTGAGGCTGTAGAGAAACCGGCCTTCGTCATCGATTTTGCCGGTGCTGTCAAAGTTGATCTGGCGGTAGTTGTCACTGCCGTACTGCACCTGCACTGCGTTACTCGGTTCTGCGCTGGGACGCCGGCTGACCATGTCCAGCAGACCGCCCGGCGGGGTCTGGCCATAGACCGACGAGGCCGGGCCGCGCAGCAGGGCGAGGCGATCCAGATTCCACGTTTCGGCTTTAGGGTTGGCGTACACACCGCGCGGCAGTGGCAGGCCGTCGAGGAATTGGGTGGGTTCGAAGCCGCGTACGCGCATCCAGTCGTAGCGTGTGTCGCTGCCGTAGCTGGCGGACACAATGCCGGGCATGTATTTGACGGCATCGTCCAGGTTCTGGACGTTGCGATCCTGCATCTGCTCGCGGGTGGCAACGGAAATCGAGCGCGGTGCTTCGACCAGTGCAGTGTCGGTCTTGGTGCCGGCGGCGGTGCGCTTGGCCAGGTAACCCTCCACCGGCCCCCACGCACTTTCATAATTGCCCTGCCCGATAACGCTGGTCTGCGGCAACGCCACTACCCCGTCCGGAATCGGCACCAAAGTAAACGTCCCTGCCGTGCCTTGCTCCAGTTGCAGCCCCGTCCCGCGCAAGGCTTCACGCAGCGCGCTCTGCGCATCGAACTGGCCCTTGACCGGTGCCGAGGTCTTGCCGGCGGCGAGCGTCGGGTTGAGGGTCAGCGCAGGCCGGCCTGACTGGCGATCTGGTTGAGGGTGCTGGCCAGGGGCGCGGACGGCAGGTTGTAGGCGCGCACGCTTGCGGCGTGTTCGGCGGCGAGCAGCAAGGGGCTGGCGAGCGGGGCGCCGAGGGCAATGGCCACGGCTAACAGGCTGGGGCGCAACAAGGTGTCGAGCGTGCGGGACATGAAGGGGCGGCTCCTGATGGAAATAGTTCTCGATTGCCTAGGAGCCGGATGAGAATGGGAAAGTGATAGGGCGGGCGGTAAATATTTTTTGGGTTGTTGTTGAGGGCCTCATCGGGGGTAAGCCCCTCCCGCATTTCAAGGCCTGGCGCGCACCGTCACCCACCACGGTGTGTGCTGCTCGATTTGCACCGGCAGCGTCGGCAGCAATGCATTGAGCGCCAGGTTGGTATCGCGCAGCGGGAAGCTGCCGGTGATGCGCAGGTCGGCCACGTTTTTATCCACGCCCAGGTGGCCGCTGCGGTAGCGGCCGAGCTCCTTGATCACGTCAGCGAGACGCGCGTTGTCGACCACCAGCATGCCGCGCGTCCAGGCGTCGCTGCCGGGGGTGACGGCCAGCAAGGGGCCCAAACCATCGCTGCGCATCAGCACTTGCTGGCCGGCCTTGACCACCTGTGCCTGGTGCTGCGCCTCAGGCTGCGCGGCCACGGCCGACTGCAACACGCTCAGGCGCGTGGCGTGGTCTTCGCGCTTGACGATGAACCGCGTGCCCAGCGCCCGCAGGCTGCCGTCGGGGGTTTGCACGTAAAACGGGCGCGCGTCGTCATGGCCGGTTTCGATCAGAATTTCCCCGGCCTGCAACACGATCAGGCGGCGCTTTTCGTCGAAGCGCACGTCGATGGCGCTGTGGGTGTTGAGGTTGATCGAGGTGCCATCGGCCAGTGTCAGCGTGCGCTGCTCGCCGGTGGCGGTGCGTTGGTCGGCGAGCCAGTAATGCAGCGGCACGTAGCGCTCGCCGGCAAACAACGCCAGCCCGCACACCAGCGCGATACTCGCCAGGCCCCGTCCCAGTTTGCGCACGCGTTGGCGAATGCCTTCGCGCGACTGCAGCAAGGCCGCCCGCGCCGGGCCCGAGGCTGCGCTGAAACGCTGATCGAGCATGCCCAGCTGGCGCCAGGCGCGGGCGTGTTCGGCATCGCTGGCCAGCCATCTGCGCAATTCTTCCTGTTCCACCGCGCTGGCGTCGCCCGCGTCGAGGGACAGTTGCCAGGCAATCGCGGCATCCAGCACCCGCGCCGAGACCGGTTTGGCACCTATCACAGCGGCTGGCCGTACAAGGCGATGTAGCACTGGCGAATCCCCTGGGCCAGGTACTGGCGCACGCGGGGCACCGAGACGCCCAGGCGCTGGGCGATTTCGGCGTGGCCCATGCCGTCCAGGCGGCTGTGCAGAAACGCGGCGCGAGCCTTGCTCGACAGTTTGCCGAGCAGTCGGTCGATGGCCTTGAGGTCTTCGAGGATCAATTGCTGTTCTTCGGGCGAGGGCTGTTCGCTTTGCGGGATCAGCATCAATTCGGTGAGGTAGGCCTGTTCCAGCGCCGCGCGGCGGAAGTAGTCGAACAGCAGGCCTTTGGCGATGGCCACCAAAAAGGCACGTGGCTCGCGGGGTTCGCGCAGCTCGGCACGTCCCAGCAGGCGCACGAAGGTGTCCTGACTCAAGTCTTCGGCGCGGCTGGCGCAGGCCACGTTGCGCCGCAGCCAGGCCAGCAGCCAGCCACGATGGTCGCGATACAACGCACCAACAAGCTCACTGTGGGGAGGCTGGACTGACGACAAGGCATCACCGGATAAACGAATTGTTTAAACTAACGAGAATTATTCGCGATTGTGGCAGAGGCATTGGATGGGCGCAATTGGCGTTTGTCGGGAGGTGGCATTAAAACGATGGCGCGTGTTTGCGCCGTCTCCATTGGCCCAAGCGCTCTTGCAAGGCCTTCGGTGAGTCGATGTGCTGCCGGCGCGCGCGGCTGAACAGAATCAGCATCAGTTCCGCCGTGGCCAGGGCATCGGCGCTGGCGTGATGGCGTTCGCCCACCTGCAGGCCAAAGTGGTGGATCCAATCGTCCAGCCCGGCTTCACGCAGTGGCGCGTCGGGGCACAGCAGCGGGGCGATCTCGGCCACGTCGAGGAACGGGTGGGCCAGGCGATAGCCCAGGCTGTCCTTGAGCGCGCGGCCCAGCATGTGTTGATCGAACGGCGCATGGAAGGCCAGCAGCGGGCTGTCGCCGATAAACGCCATGAAGTCCAGCAGCGCCTCCGCCGGGTCGCTGCCGGCGGCGATGGCGCTGGGGCCCAGGCCGTGGATCAGCACGCTGGGGCTGAGCCGGTTGTCGGCGCGGTGCAGCGTGCGTTCGAACAGTTGCGAGAAGTCCACCGCACCGTCCTCAATGACCACGGCGCCGATGGACAGCACCTGGTCGCGGTTAAGGTTCAGACCGCTGGTTTCCAGGTCCACCACCACCCAGCGCTGGCTGCGCAAAGAACCGTCGCCCAGTGCGCAGGGTGAGGGCAGTTGCACCAGGCGTTGCTGCTGCGCCGCGTCGAGCCGCGGTTTTGTCTTGCGCAGCCAGCTGAACAGGCTCACAGCTGATACCGAAATGTCAGGCTGCTCTGCAGGCGTTGGGCCTGGCGCAGGGATTCGCGCAGGATAAGGCGGTCCAGGTGGTTGAGGCTGTCGGGGTCGACGCGGTTGGAGTACGGCTGGTTTTCCCGGCTTTGCAGTTGGTGCTGCTGCATGCGGGTCTGCTGGATAAAGTGATAGGCCTCTTCATACGCGGCGCCGTCCAGCGGCTCGATCACGGCCTTGATCACCAACTGACGCAGGCGCTCCAGGGTGTTATTGGCGTGAATGCCATTGGCCAGGGCCAGCAGTCGCGCGCCGTCAACGAATGGCGTAAGGCCCTGCACCTTGAGATCGAGTGTGGCCTTTTCGGCGCCGTTGCGCGTCAGCACGAAGTCGCGAAAGCGCCCAACCGGCGGGCGCTGGCGCAGGGCGTTCTCGGCCAGCATGCGCTGGAAGAGGCGGTTGTCGGCGACCTGGTCAAGGACGCCCTGGCGCAGTTGCTCACAGCCCTGCTCATCGCCCCACACCACGCGCAGGTCGAAATAGATGCTCGAGCCCAGCAGATTTTCCGGGGTGGCCTCGCGAATGAACGCCGCAAACCGGCGTGCCCATTCAGAGCGAGACAGGCACAGCTCGGGGTTGCCGGCCATGATGTTGCCCTTGCACAGGCTGAAGCCGCACAGCGCCAGGCTCTGGTTGATCTGCTGCGCCAACGGCAGCAGGCGCCCGCGTCGCTCGGCGGCTTCGGCGGCGTCCCTGGCCTCGAACAGGATGCCGTTGTCCTGATCGGTGTAGAGCGTCTGTTCGCGGCGTCCTTCGCTGCCGAAGCACAGCCAACTGAATGGCACGCCCGGGTCGCCCTTTTCGGCGAGGGTCAGTTCGATCACCCGGCACACGGTGTGGTCGTTGAGCAGCGTGATGATGTGGGTGATCTGGGTGGACGAGGCACCGTGGGCGAGCATGCGCTCCACCAGTTGACCGATCTCGCCGCGCATCGCCACCAGGTTGTCGACCCTGGGCGCGTTACGGATGGTGCGGGCCAGGTGCACCAGGTCGACCCGTTGCAGGGAAAACAGGTCGCGTTCGGACACCACGCCGCACAGGCGCTGGTCCTTGACCAGGCACACGTGGGCGATGTGCCGTTCGGTCATGGCGATAGCGGCGTCGAAAGCGCTGTGGTCCGGGGTGAGAAAAAACGGCGCCTGGGTCATGTGCCCCGCGATGGCCTGGCTGAAGTCACCGGTGCCGTCGGCCACCACCTGGCGCAGGTCGCGCAGGGTGAAGATGCCCAGAGGCGCCTGCTGGTCGTCGACGATCACGATGCTGCCCACTTGCTGTTCATGCATCAGCGTCACGGCTTCGCGCAGCGGTGTCTGCGGGCTGCACATCACCGGATGGCGCATGGCCAGGTCGCCCAGGCGGGTGTTCAGGGAGTATTGGGTGCCGAGGGTTTCCACGGCCTTTTGCTGCACCTGCTGGTTGACCTGGTCCAGCAGGCTGCTGACGCCGCGCAAGGCGAAATCGCGGAACGGGCTGGACAGCGCAAACAGCTTGATAAAGGCCGGCTTGTTCAATTGCAGGCAGAAGGTGTCTTCGGCGGCTTTGTGTTCGGTGCGGGTTGCTCGTTCACCGAGCAATGCGGCCAGCGGAAAGCATTCGCCGGTGGTGATTTCGAAGGTGGTTTCGGTCGAGTCCGGGCGTTCACCCACCACGCGGCCTTGCTTGACGATATAGAAGTGCTCCACCGGCCCGCCCGCCGGTTTGAGGATGCTGTCGCCGGTGCCGTAAAAGCGCAGCTGGCATTGCTCCACCAGAAACGCCAGGTGCGCGTTCTCCATTTGGTTGAACGGCGAAAAGCGCTGCAGGAATTGCAGGGTGCCGTGGATGTTCTGCAAGACGGCGGTTTTTCCCGCCTGGGCGAAAGCATCAGCTTTACTCATAACAGTGACCGCAATGTTTTTGTCGTTATCGTGCTGCATGGTCGGCTGGCGCACGGCGGGTGCCCATTGGACGTAAGTCTAGGTAGCGAAGTGACTGCACGGACTAGGGAAAAACCCTATGGGACTACCGTGCAAACCCCGTGGAACGCCCACTAGGCAAAGTTTCCGACGAAGTGCACATTGAACGCCCTTGCGCAGATGTCTGACGAGTGTGCTGCGAGATTGAATAGAACTGCTGAGAACTGTATGTCCGACCACGATATTTTGAGTGATGCCGAGCGCGAGGCGCTGAGCGCCGTGATGCTGGAACCTGATTTACCGCCACAGCGTGTATTGATTGTTGATGACGACAAGGATGCGCGTGAACTGTTGGCGGAGATTCTGGGGCTGGACGGTATTCGCTGCATGACGGCCGACAGTGGTGAGGCAGCGTGGGAGTTATTGAAAACCAGCAGCTCGATCGGCTTGTTGATTACCGACCTGCGCATGGCTCCCGGGAGTGGTCTTGAGCTGATCCGCCAGGTGCGTGAGTCCACCCGCGCGGCGTTGCCGATCATCATTATGTCGGGGGACGCCGAGGCGCCGGATGTGATTGATGCGATGCATTTGAGCGTGGTGGATTTTTTGCTCAAGCCGATTGATAGCGTGAAGTTGGCGCAGATGGTGAAGCGGGAGTTGGGGATGATTTCCTGATGGTGAGGTGACGGTGCTGGCCTCATCGGGAGCAAGCCCCCTCCCACATGTCGAGCTGTGAATACCTTGCAGATGTGCGAGGGGACTTGCTCCCGATAGCGCCACTCCAGTGACCCTGAAACCAAAGAAAAAGCCCTGATCTCTCGATCAGGGCTTTTTCATTTACAGGCCGTTTTTAGCCTTGAACTCCCGACGCCTGCGGTGCAACACCGGCTCGGTGTAACCATTGGGCTGTTTGGTCCCTTCAATCACCAGTTCCACCGCGGCCTGAAACGCGATGTTGCTGTCGAAGTCCGGCGCCAACGGCCGGTACAGCGCATCCCCGGCATTCTGGCGGTCCACCACCGGCGCCATGCGCTTGAGGCTTTCCAGCACCTGGGCTTCGCTGACGATGCCGTGGCGCAGCCAGTTGGCAATGTGCTGGCTGGAAATACGCAGGGTGGCGCGGTCTTCCATCAGGCCAACATCGTTGATGTCCGGGACTTTGGAGCAGCCCACACCCTGGTCAATCCAGCGCACCACGTAACCGAGGATGCCCTGGGCGTTGTTGTCCAGTTCGTTGCGGATTTCTTCGTCGGACCAATCGGTAGAGCCGGCCAGCGGAATCGTCAGGATATCGTCCACCGAGGCGCGTTCGCGCTGGGCAAGTTCCACCTGGCGGGCGAATACGTCGACCTTGTGATAGTGCAACGCATGCAGGGCGGCGGCGGTTGGCGACGGCACCCAGGCGGTGTTGGCACCGGCCAGGGGGTGAGCGATTTTCTGTTCGAGCATGGCGGCCATCAGGTCGGGCATGGCCCACATGCCTTTGCCGATCTGGGCGCGGCCCTGCAGGCCGGCGCGCAGGCCAATGTCGACGTTCCAGTTTTCGTAGGCGCCGATCCATTTTTCCGCTTTCATGGCGGCCTTGCGCACCATCGCGCCGGCTTCCATGGAGGTGTGGATTTCATCGCCGGTGCGGTCGAGGAAGCCGGTGTTGATGAACACCACGCGCTCGCTGGCCGCCTGGATGCAGGCCTTGAGGTTGACCGTGGTGCGGCGCTCCTCGTCCATGATCCCGACCTTGAGGGTGTTGCGTGGCAGGTTCAGCACGTCTTCGATGCGACCGAACAACTCGTTGGTGAACGCCACTTCTTCGGGGCCATGCATCTTCGGTTTGACGATGTACACCGAGCCAGTGCGGCTGTTGCTGCGGCTGCTGTTGCCGTTGAGGCTGTGGATCGCCGCCAGGCTGGTGAGCAGGCCGTCGAGAATGCCTTCGGGCACTTCGTTGCCGTGTTTGTCGAGGATCGCGTCGATGGTCATCAGATGACCGACGTTGCGCACGAACAGCAGCGAACGGCCGTGCAGCGTCACGTCTTCGCCGTGCACGCCGGTGTAGACGCGGTCGGGGTTC
Source organism: Pseudomonas sp. Leaf59 (assembly GCF_920984685.1). Classification (NCBI taxonomy): domain Bacteria; kingdom Pseudomonadati; phylum Pseudomonadota; class Gammaproteobacteria; order Pseudomonadales; family Pseudomonadaceae; genus Pseudomonas; species Pseudomonas sp. Leaf59. The sequence goes on from NZ_CAKLBR010000033.1 coordinate 19,011, forward strand.
ATGGTGCGGGTGAAGGTGGTCCCGCCCTTGGCGACTTCTTCAGCCAGGTCGCCCTTCATCAGGCCGAGCCAGTTGCGGTAGATCACCACTTTATCGTCGGCATCGACGGCGGCGACGGAGTCTTCGCAGTCCATGATGGTGGTGAGTGCGGCTTCCATCAGGATGTCTTTGATGCCGGCGGCATCGGTCTGGCCAACCGGGGTGCTGGCGTCGATCTGGATCTCGAAATGCAGGCCGTTGTTTTTCAGCAGGATTGCAATCGGCGCGGCTGCCGGGCCCTGGAAGCCAATGAGCTGGGCATCGTCGCGCAGGCCACTGTTGCTGCCACCTTTAAGGGCCACGATGAGCACGCCATCGACGATTTTGTAGCCGGTGGACTCGGCGTGGCTGCCGGCGCTGAGTGGCGCGGCCTGGTCAAGGAAGGCGCGGGCGAAGGCGATGACCTTGTCGCCACGCACCTTGTTGTAACCCTTGCCCTTCTCGGCGCCGTCGGCTTCGCTGATGGCGTCGGTGCCATAGAGCGCGTCGTACAGCGAACCCCAGCGGGCGTTGGAGGCGTTGAGGGCAAAGCGCGCGTTCATTACCGGCACCACCAGCTGCGGGCCGGCCATGCGGGCGATTTCGTCGTCGACGTTTTCAGTGGTGGCCTGGAAGTCTGCGACTTCCGGCAGCAGGTAGCCGATCTCTTGCAGGAAGGTTTTATAGGCCACCGCGTCGTGGGCCTGGCCGGCGTGAGCCTGGTGCCAGGCGTCGATCTGCGCCTGGAAATCGTCGCGTTTGGCGAGCAGGGCCTTGTTCTTCGGCGCGAGGTCGTGAATGACCTGGTCGGCGCCGGCCCAGAACTGCTCGGCCGTGAGGCCGGTGCCGGGAATCGCTTCGTTGTTGACGAAGTCGAACAGGACTTTGGCGACCTGCAGGCCACCGACTTGAACGTGTTCAGTCATTGCTTGCCTCACTCTGCGGAGCTTATGCGCTTAATCTGATGATCATTATGTAGTGCCCGGTTGGGCATACTACATGATGACTTGTGCTTGTGAATATCAGACTCAATACGTCGTTTAGCGACCCATTTTGATCATGCGGTCACAGCGAAGAGCCGGATGTTCTCAAGAAACCGCTGGATTGTTCCAGATAAAAATAAAAATGGTACACGATTTGTTTTCGAGGGCCTGCGGGTCCACTTTGTAGATTGATTTCCAGAGGGCTTCGCCATGGACCATCTTGTACTCACAATTATCGCCGCCGACAAACCCGGCCTCGTCGAACGCATCGCGCAGAACATTGCCGCCCACGGTGGCAACTGGCTGGAAAGCCGCATGGCGCATATGGCCGGGCAGTTTGCCGGGATTTTGCGGGTGAGCGTGCCGGCCGAGAGCCGACAGGCGCTGGTGGGCGCGCTGGAGGACCTGTCCACCCATGGCATTCGTGTGCTGGTGGGCGAGGGCAGCAGCGGGCAGGCGTCGACGTCCAAGTCGATTGTGATGACGCTGCTGGGCAATGACCGCTCGGGCATCGTGCGCGAGATTACCGCGCTGCTCAGCCGCCAGGGCGTCAACCTGGAGCGCCTGAGCACCGATGTGCGCCCGGCGCCCATGAGTGGCGACCCGCTGTTCAGTGCCGAAGCCCTGCTGCAGGTGCCGTCCGGTTTGTCCCTGGAAACCCTGCAGGAATCCCTGGAGACCCTCGCCGATGACTTGATGGTGGAGCTGCGCAGCGAGGAGTGATCAGCGTTTGCGCGCGTTCAACCCGATATCCACGCTGTACACCGCCAGCCCGGCCCAGATGAACGCGAAGGCAATCAGCGTGGCCGGCGCCAGGTGCTCGCCGAACAGCAGCACGGCCTGGAGCAGCACCAGAGTGGGCGCTATGTACTGCAAAAAACCCAAGGTGGTGTAGGGCAGATGCCGTGCGGCGGCGTTGAAACACACCAGCGGCACCAGCGTGACCGGACCGGCTGCGACCAGCCACCAGGCTTCGGATGTGCTCCAGAATGCCATCTGCGCGCTGTGGGCCGAAGGGTTGAACAGCAACCACGCCACGGCAATCGGTACCAGCATCCAGGTTTCCACCACCAGCCCCGGCAGCGCCTTGACCGGCGCCTGCTTGCGGATCAGCCCGTAGAAACCGAAGGTCAGCGCCAGCACCAGCGACACCCACGGCAAACTGCCGACCTGCCACACCTGCTGCGCCACACCCACCGCCGCCAGGCCCACGGCCACCCATTGCAGGCGGCGCAGGCGCTCGCCGAGGATCAGCATGCCCAGCAGCACATTCACCAGTGGGTTGATGTAGTAACCCAGGCTTGCTTCGAGCATGCGCCCGCTGTTCACCGACCACACATAAGTCAGCCAGTTGGCCGCAATCAACGAACCGCTGAGGGCCAGGATCGCCAGGCGCCTGGGGTTGTCGCGCAGCTCGCGCCACCAGCCCGGGTGTTTCCACACCATCAGCAACAAACCGCCGAACAGCGCCGACCACAACACCCGGTGCACGATGATCTCGGCGGCGGGCACGCTGGCGATGGCTTTGAAGTAGAGCGGGAACAGGCCCCAGATGATGTAGGCGCTAAGGCCCAGGATGTACCCCTTGCGGGGGTTGGCGGCGTGCATGCGGAATCCTTGCTCGGGCAACTGACAAAGGCGTGATTGTAAGGATATTTGTCAGCCTGGGGGATTGGCTTTGCTTTATGTGCGAGGGGACTTGCTCTCGATAGCGGTGTGACAGCCAATCCCGCTTTAGCTGACACACCGTCATCGGGAGCACGCCCCCTCCCACCGGTTAAAACAGCTTCAGGGGTTCTTCGTTGAGCGCCGACAGTTGCTCGCGCAACGCCAGCACCTGGTCGCCCCAATAACGCTCGCTGCCGAACCAGGGGAAACTGTGGGGGAACGCCGGGTCGTCCCAACGCCGGGCCAGCCAGGCGCTGTAGTGCATCAGGCGCAGGGCGCGCAGGGGTTCGATCAGCGCCAGTTCGCGGGGGTCGAAGTCATGGAATTCCTGATAGCCATCCATCAATTCCGACAGTTGCCCCAGGCATTCCTGGCGATCACCGGCGAGCATCATCCACAGGTCCTGCACCGCCGGGCCCATGCGGCAGTCGTCCAGGTCGACGATGTGGAACATTTCGTCACGGCACATCATATTGCCGGGGTGGCAATCGCCGTGCATGCGGATGTTCTTGTGCGGCGTGGCCTTGTACACCTCTTCCACGCGCTTGAGCAGGTCGCGGGCGACCGACTCGTAGGCGGGCAGCAGGCTTTTGGGGATGAAGTTGCCTTCGAGCAGGGTGGTGAGGGAGTCGTGGCCGAAGTTCTTCACACCCAGGGCTTCGCGGTGTTCGAACGGGCGGGTTGAGCCCACCGCATGCAGTCGGCCGAGCAGTTGCCCAAGGCGGTGCAGTTGATCAAGGTTGCCCGGCTCCGGCGCGCGGCCACCCCGGCGTGGAAACAGCGTGAAGCGGAACCCGGCGTGTTCGAACAGGCTTTCACCGTTGTGGATCATCGGCGCAACCACCGGCACGTCGCACTCGGCCAGCTCGAAGGTGAAGCGGTGTTCCTCGAGGATCGCCTCGCTGGTCCAGCGCTGCGGCCGATAGAACTTGGCGATCAGCGGCTCGCTGTCTTCGATGCCCACCTGATACACGCGGTTTTCGTAGCTGTTGAGCGCCAGCACGCGCGCATCGCTGAGAAAACCGATGCTTTCGACGGCGTCGAGGACCAGGTCGGGGGTGAGTGTTTCAAACGGGTGGGCCATGCGAACTCCTGCGCGCAGCAGGGCGCCGCGTCGGGCCTCGTATGGTAGCGCACCGGGACTGGGATAGGTGGTTGTCTGTGGCGAGCAGGCTTGTCCTGCGTTGGGGTGCGAAGCGCCCCCAATTCAGCAAAACGCGGTGTACCTGATACGGCTCAGAGCCTGGCTTTGGGGCTGCTGCGCAGCCCAACGCAGGACAAGCCTGCTCGCCACAGTAAGCCTGCTCGCCACAGGGTTTTTGGGTTGGCTGAAATCAAGGTAGGCGGCTGTAGCGGTCAGGCGCCGACAATGCCCCCATCGTCGCGCCGGATCGCGACCACGGAGGACCGCGGCTTGCCATTGGGCAGATGCTCCGGCCAGGTCGAGCCGCCGGTTTCGCCTGGATGCTGAATCCCCACGAACAGCGTCTTCTGATCCGGCGAAAAGCTGATGCCCGTCACCTCGCACGCTACCGGCCCGACCATGAAGCGGCGGATCTCGCCGGTATTCGGGTCGGCGCAGAGCATCTGGTTATTGCCCATGCCCGCGAAGTCGCCGGCATTGCTGTAGTCGCCATCGGTGAGGATCCACAAGCGCCCGGCCTTGTCGAACCCCAGGCCATCGGGGCTGTTGAACATGTTCTGCGGGTTGATGTTGGACGAACCGCCCTTGGGCTGGCCGGCGTGCACGCCGGGGTTGCCGGCGACCACAAACAGGTCCCAGCTGAATGTACTGCTGCCATGGTTATCGGCATCGGCCTTCCAGCGCAGAATCTGGCCATACACGTTTTTCTCGCGCGGGTTGGGCCCGCCCACCGGCTGGCCGTCTTCGCCGCGCTTGGCGTTGTTGGTGAGGGTGCAGTAGACCTGGCCGTCCGTGGGGCTCACCACGATCCATTCCGGGCGATCCATGCGTGTGGCCTTGACGATACTGGCGGCCAGGCGTGCGTGGATCAGCACTTCGGCCTGGCTGGCAAACCCGCTGCTGGCGTCGATGCCGTTTTTACCGTGGGTCAGCTCGACCCATTGGCCCTTGCCCCTTGGATGATCCGCATCGCCATCGCCTGCGTCGAAGATCGCCACGTACAAGGTGCCGTGGTCGAGCAGGTCTCTGTTGGCCTTGGGGTTATCGTGGATGATCGGGTCGCGGCTGATGAATTTGTAGATGAATTCGCCGCGCTCGTCGTCGCCCATGTACACCACGGCGCGGCCATCGCGGGTTTCGGCCAGGGCCGCGTTTTCGTGCTTGAAGCGGCCCAGGGCAGTGCGCTTGACCGGGGTGGATTGCGGGTCGAACGGGTCAATCTCCACCACCCAGCCGTGGCGATTGAGTTCGTTGGGGTTTTTGGCCATGTCGAAACGCGGGTCATGGGGGTGCCAGTTGATTTCTTTGCTGGCGGCGACCACGCCGTAGCGTTTTTGCGCGGCATCGAAGCTCTGCTGCGGGTTGCTGCTGCCGAAACAGTCGGTGAAATTTTCTTCGCAGGTCAGGTACGTGCCCCATGGAGTCTTGCCGTTGGCGCAGTTCTGGAAGGTGCCGAGGACTTTTTTGCCGGTGTTGTCGGCGCTGGTTTTCAGCCAGGCGTGGCCGGCGGCGGGGCCGCTCAGGCGGATCGGCGAGTTGCCGTGGATGCGTCGGTTGTAGCGCGAGTCCTGAACGAACTGCCAGGTATCGCCGCTGCGCCGCACCTCGATCACCGACACGCCTTCGCTGGCCAACGCCTTGCGCACGTCTTCGGCCGACTGCGGCGCGCCGCCGTGGGCATAGAGGTAGCGGTAGTTGGTGTACTCGTTGTTGATCGCCAGCAGCGCGCGGTTGTCGTCGCCGGGAAAGGCGAACAGGCTCATGCCGTCGTTGTTGTCGCCGAACTGCTGTTCCTGGGCCTTGGCGCTGCCGTTGCCGGACGGGTCGAACGCCGGGGCGTGCCTGCTCAGCGGCTGGCCCCAGCTGATCAGCACCGAAGCGTTGTAACCCGGCGGCAGGGTGATGGTGTCGCGGGTATCGGCGGCGATGCCGGCAAAGCCCAGCAGCGGGCTGGCGGAGGCGGCGTTGACCGCGAGGGCGCTGCGGCTGAGCAGGTTGCCGCCGAGGAACATCGCGGCCCCGCACAGGGCGCCGGCGCCGATAAAGCGGCGGCGGGTGAGGCCGACCATCTGTTCAAGGTCGGTGGCTTGGTTTTCTTCTAATAGGTTCATTGCAGGCTCCCAGCGGTTTTTGCAGACACCTTAAGGAGCACGCGTGACGAAATTGTTGCAGGTTGAAGACGGTCAGCGCCTACGCGGGCGTGCCGAGCAGGACATTGCCGGGCGCGAACTGCACCTGGATCGGCTGGCCTGCGACGGCATCGAGTGCCTTGAGCGCGGCGGGCTGCGCCAGGGCGCACAACACCGGGCCATTGGGCAGGAGGATGCGCACTTCGCTGGGGCCGTCATCGGCGTCGAGAATCGTCTCGATTCTACCGCTCAGGCAATTGTGTCCAGGTGTTGCGGCGTGCTCCGTTGCCAGCAGTTCCAGCCAACCGGCCTTGATCAGGGCCACCACTTCCACGCCTGGCTCCAGCTCCAGCCGTTGTGTGCTGTCGTGGGTGATGCGCGCGTCCAGAGTGAGCCCGCCGGGCAGTTCCAGGCGAATCAAGTCGTTACGGCCCTGGGCCTGGATGGCGATGACCTGGCCGTGCAACTGATTGCGCGCGCTGGTGCGCAACATCAAGCGTCCCAGCAGGTTGAAGTCGCGGGCGGCCTCGTCCGAACCGAGCACCTCGGCCTGCAAGGCCTGCAAGCGCTGATAGAGGCGCAATACGCGATCGCCTTCAAGCGTCAGCCTGGCGCCGCCACCGCCCTTGCCGCCGACGCTGCGTTCCACCAACGGCTTTTGCGCAAGGTTATTGAGTTCATCAATTGCGTACCAGGCGGCCTTGTAACTCAAACCGGCCGCTTTGGCGGCGCGGGTGATGGAGCCCTGCTCGGCAATATGCCCGAGCAGGGCAATGCGTTGCGGGCGGCGGATGATGTGCTGGCTGAGAGAGGTGGGCAGAGACATGGGCACACACTGCAGTGGGATGAGCGGACGTTGCCGCCGTGGCGCATGAGAGTCAAGCGCCGGGCTTGGGCGTGCGGGCCAGGCAGTACACGTCGACCCGGCGTGCGCCGGCGCCCATCAACAGCCGCGCCAGGCTGTGGGCGGTGGCGCCGGTGGTGAGGACGTCGTCCACCAGCGCCAGGTGACGGCCTTGCACCTGGGCGCCGGGGGCCAGGGTGAAGGCGCGCAGCAGATTGCGTTTGCGGGTTTTGCCGTCGAGGTCCTGCTGGGCCACGGTTTCGAAGGGCCGCAGCAGCAGGTGGGGGTCGCAGGGGATGTCGAGGTCGGTGCTGAGCCAGCGCGCCAGCATCAGCGCCTGGTTGTAGCCGCGCTCGCGCAAGCGCCTGGGCGCCATGGGCACCGGCAGCAGGCAGTCGGGGCGCGTGAGTTCGGTGGTGTCGAAGCGGTGTTGCAGATAGACCCCGAACAAGCGCCCCAGCATGTGCCCGAGGGGCCAGCGGGCCTGGTGCTTGAAGCGACTGATCAGGGTGTCGACGGGAAAGCTGAACGTCCAGGGCGCGATCACGTGTTTAAACGCCGGCGGTTGCGTGTGGCATTGGCCGCATATCAGGCCGTCCATCGGCAGGGGCAGGGCGCAGACTTCGCATGCATCCATCAGCCAGGGCAGCTCGGTTTCGCAGGCGTTGCACATACAATCGATGGATTGGGTCGCTTCATCGCAGATTAAACAGGTTTGGTTGTTTTTTAACCAGATGTAAACTTCGCGTTTGAGGTTAAGTTGACAGTGCATGAATCTTCCTTAAATATGCCGAGCATCCGTGTCGTGCCTGTGGGTATTGCCCTTCCCGCAGCGTCTGCCCAAGCATAATCAAGGAATCGCCCATGAGCGCCAGCCTCACTGCCACTCTTCGTCACGACTGGTCTTTGGCCGAAGTCAAAGCACTGTTCGTGCAGCCGTTCAATGACCTGTTGTTCCAGGCGCAGACCGTGCACCGCGCGCATTTCGACGCCAACCGCGTGCAGGTGTCGACCCTGCTGTCGATCAAAACCGGCGCCTGCCCGGAAGATTGCAAATATTGTCCGCAGTCGGGTCACTACAACACCGGCCTGGAAAAAGAAAAGCTGATGGAAGTGCAGAAGGTCCTCGAAGAGGCCGCCCGCGCCAAGGCGATCGGGTCGACCCGCTTCTGCATGGGCGCGGCGTGGAAACACCCGTCGGCCAAGGACATGCCTTACGTGCTGGAGATGGTCAAGGGCGTAAAGGCCATGGGCCTGGAAACCTGCATGACCCTCGGCCGTCTCGATCAGGACCAGACCGAAGCGCTGGCCCAGGCCGGCCTTGATTACTACAACCACAACCTGGATACGTCGCCGGAGTTCTACGGCAGCATCATCACCACCCGCACCTACGGCGAGCGCCTGCAAACCCTGGCCTACGTGCGCGATTCGGGGATGAAGATCTGTTCCGGCGGCATCCTCGGCATGGGCGAGTCCCTCGACGACCGCGCCAACCTGCTGATCCAACTGGCCAACCTGCCGGAGCATCCGGAGTCGGTGCCGATCAACATGCTGGTGAAAGTGGCCGGCACACCGCTGGAAAACGCCGAGGACATCGACCCGTTCGATTTCATCCGCATGCTCGCCGTGGCCCGCATCCTGATGCCGCAGTCCCATGTGCGGCTGTCGGCCGGCCGTGAGGCGATGAACGAGCAGATGCAGGCGCTGGCGTTTTTTGCCGGGGCCAACTCGATTTTCTACGGCGACAAATTGCTGACCACCGCCAACCCGCAGGCGGACAAGGACATGCAGCTGTTCTCGCGCCTGGGGATTTTGCCGGAGGCCCGTGAAGAGCACGCCGATGAAGTGCACCAGGCGGCGATTGAGCAGGCGCTGGTGGAGCAGAAGAGCAGCGAGCAGTTCTATAACGCTGCTGTTTGATTGATTGAAATGAGAGACCAGTGTGGGAGGGGGCTTGCTCCCGATGAGGGCGTGTCAGTCGGTACATGCATTGACTGATTCACCGCTATCGGGAGCAAGCCCCCTCCCACAGTTTTGGCCGAGTTGAATCTGATAAAACCGAGGCCTCATGTCCTTCGATCTCGCCGCGCGCCTTGCTGCCCGCCGTGCCGAACACCTCTATCGCCAGCGCCCGTTGCTGCAGAGCCCGCAAGGGCCGCAGGTGGTGGTCGACGGTCAGCCGTTGCTCGCCTTTTGCAACAACGACTACCTGGGCCTGGCCAATCACCCGCAGGTGATCGAAGCCTGGCGTGCCGGTGCGTCGCGCTGGGGCGTGGGCGGCGGCGCTTCGCACCTGGTGGTGGGCCATGCCACGCCGCACCATGAACTGGAAGAAGCGCTGGCCGACCTTACTGGTCGCCCACGTGCGCTGTTGTTCACCACCGGCTACATGGCCAACCTCGGCGCGGTCACGGCGTTGGTGGGGCAGGGCGATACGGTGCTTGAGGACCGTCTCAACCATGCCTCGCTGCTGGATGCCGGTCTGTTGTCCGGCGCGCGCTTCAATCGCTACCTGCACAACGATGCCCAGAGCCTGGCCAAGCGCCTGGAGAAAGCCACCGGCAATACGCTGGTGGTCACCGATGGCGTGTTCAGCATGGACGGCGACCTGGCCGACCTGCCCGCGCTGGCCCGTGCAACCCGCGCCAAAGGTGCCTGGTTGATGGTGGACGACGCCCATGGCTTTGGTCCGCTGGGCGCCAATGGTGGTGGCATCGTTGAGCATTTCGGCTTGAGCCAGGAGGACGTGCCGGTGCTGGTCGGCACGCTGGGCAAGGCGTTCGGCACCGCCGGCGCGTTTGTGGCGGGCAGTGAGGAACTGATCGAAAGCCTGATCCAGTTCGCCCGGCCGTATATCTACACCACCAGCCAACCGCCGGCGCTGGCCTGCGCCACGCTTAAAAGCCTTGAGCTGTTGCGCACCGAGCATTGGCGGCGTGAGCACCTCAACGGGCTGATCCGCCAGTTCCGCCGGGGGGCCGAGCAGATGGGCCTGGCGCTGATGGACAGTTTCACGCCGATCCAGCCGATCCTGATTAGCGACAGCGCCAAGGCCATGCGCCTGTCGCAGCGGCTGCGCGAGCGCGGCATCATGGTGACCGCCATTCGCCCGCCCACCGTGCCCGCCGGCAGCGCCCGGTTGCGCGTGACGTTGACGGCAGCCCACAGCGAGGCGCAGGTGCAACAGCTGCTTGACGCATTGGAAGCGTGTTTCTGCCTGGAGGCCGAGCATGCGTGACCGCCTGATTCTGCTGCCCGGCTGGGGCCTTGGCGTGTCGCCGCTGGAACCGCTGGCCGCCGCCCTGCGGGGCCTGAACGCCCATCTGCAGGTACAGGTCGAGCCGCTGCCGACGCTGGCGTCCAGCAACCTCGACGAATGGCTGGACGAACTCGATGCCACGCTGCCGGACAACGCCTGGCTGGGCGGCTGGTCGCTGGGCGGCATGCTCGCCTCGGAACTGGCGGCGCGGCGCGGTGAGCGCTGCTGCGGTGTGCTGACGCTGGCGAGCAACCCGTGTTTTGTCGCCCACGATGGCTGGCCTCACGGCATGCCCGCCGAGACCTTCGATGCGTTCCTCGCGGGCTGCCACGCCGATTCCCAGGTCACCCTCAAACGCTTTGGCCTGTTGTGTGCCAAGGGCTGCGCGGACCCTCGCGGGCTGTCGCGCTTGTTGGTCAGTGGCGCGCCGCATAGTGCCCCCGGTGTGCTGATGCCGGGCCTGGAGCTGCTCGCCCAAATGGACACCCGCGCCGCCTTGCAGGGATTTCGCGGGCCGCAGTTGCACCTGTTTGCCGGTCTTGACGAACTGGTGCCTGCCGAAGCTGCCGGCCAATTGCTGGCGTTGCTCCCCGATGTGGAAATCGGCCTGATTGAACAGGCCGGTCACGCTTTTCTTCTGGAGGACCCCCACGGTGTCGCGGGGGCCATCCAGGCTTTTTTGCACGAGTGCGTTGATGACTGATCTCTCCCATCCTGCCTTGCCGGGCGCCTTGCCGGACAAGCGCGAGGTCGCCGCCTCTTTTTCCCGCGCCGCTGCCAGCTACGACAGCGTGGCCGAGCTGCAGCGCGCCGTAGGGCATGCGCTGCTGGCTCGTGTGCCGTCTGCCTGCGCGCCACAACGCTGGCTGGACATGGGCTGCGGCACCGGCTATTTCAGCCGTGTGCTGGGCGAGCGCTGGCCTGCCAGCGAAGGCATCGCGCTGGACATTGCCCAAGGCATGCTCAACCACGCGCGGCCGCTGGGTGGCGCCTCTCACTTCATCGCCGGTGATGCCGAACGCTTGCCGCTCAAGGCTGACAGTGTGCAGCTGCTCTTCTCCAGCCTTGCGGTGCAATGGTGTGGCAATTTCGAGGCGGTGCTCGGTGAGGCATCGCGCGTGCTGCAACCGGGCGGGGTGCTGGCCTTTGCCAGCTTGTGCGTGGGCACGCTGGATGAGTTGCGCGAAAGCTGGCGCGCTGCCGATGGCATGGTTCATGTGAATCGCTTCCGCCCGTTCGAGGCCTATCAACGCTTGTGTGCGGCCAGTGGCTTGCGGGTGGTGAGCCTGGAGCGGCGCCCCCATGTGTTGCACTACCCGGATGTGCGCAGCCTGACCCACGAACTGAAGGCGCTGGGGGCACATAACCTGAACCCGGGCCGTCCGGGCGGCCTGACCGGCCGCGCGCGGATGGTTGCGCTGGTGGACGCTTACGAGCAGTTTCGTCAGGCCCAGGGCCTGCCGGCCACTTATCAAGTGGTGTACGCCGTACTGGAGAAACCTTGATGAGCGCTGCGTATTTCATCACCGGCACCGACACCGATGTCGGCAAGACCACCGTTGCCGCCGGCCTGCTGCATGCCGCGCGCCGGGCCGGTAAAAGCACCGCTGCGGGCAAGCCGGTGGCGTCGGGTTGTGAGGTCACTGACGAAGGCTTGCGCAATGCCGATGCCCTGGCGTTGCTGGCCGAATGTTCCGTGCCGCTGAGCTATGCCGAGGTCAACCCGGTGGCCTTCGAGCCGGCCATCGCGCCGCATCTGGCGGCGCGCGAGGCGGGTGTGGCATTGACGGTGCCGTCGTTGCTCGGGCCGATGCAGCAAATTCTTGCGCGACAGGCGGATTTCACCTTGATCGAAGGCGCGGGCGGCTGGCGCGTACCCCTGGCGGACCAGGAAAACCTCTCGGACCTGGCCATGGCGCTCAAGCTGCCGGTGATTCTGGTGGTGGGCGTGCGTCTTGGCTGCATCAGCCATGCGCTGCTGACGGCCGAAGCAATTGCGCGGGACGGTTTGACGCTGGCGGGGTGGGTGGCCAATATCATCGACCCGGCGACCTCCCGTCTGGAAGAAAACCTCGCCACCCTGGCCGAGCGCCTGCCGGCGCCTTGCCTGGGGCGCGTGCCGAAACTCACGCACGCCGGGGCTGAAGCGGTCGCCGACTACCTGCATTTGCACCTGCTTGACTGATTTTGGCTATCAGCAGGCATTGTGCCATTAGTGTTTTTAGCGGGCCTTTTGCCAGATTGTCTGCTTCAATTCAGCTTCACGATTCTCTAAAGGCAGGCCTACGCCATGGAAATCTCTGGAAGCAGCGCGTTTTACTCGGGACTGAGCAGCATTCAGGCCGGGCAAAGCCGTGTCGACCAGGCCGCCGGCAAGATCGCCAGCGCCGCCACCACTCAGCCTTCGGCCGCGCAAAGCGACCGTCTGCAAGCCAACGACCGTGCCCAGGCAGCCAATTCGGCGAGCAACATGGTTGAAATGGCCCAGGGTAAATTTCAAGTAGAGCTGGGCGTCAAAGTCGCCAAGGCTTCGGATGAAATGCTGGGCAGCCTGATCGACACGTACGCCTAGTCATTGAACAGCTGAGAGGGGGGGTTGCTCCCGATAGCGGTGGGTCAGTCACTGGATGTACGACTGATATATTCGCCATCGGGAGCAAACCCCCTCTTACATTTGGCGCGGTTTTATCCTGATCATCTCTACACTCAATTTGACGCAGTGGCTTTGCGTGCGCTTCGTCGTGCCTGGCGCTTGGGTGCGTCAAGACAAACGGTGCCCGGACGACCCTTGACAACCCCAGGTCGTAAACGTATGTTTCAAACACCTGTTTGACCGCCCTGGCACTTCCGCGCGGTTTGTTCATCCCAGATTCATCAGCAGAGGTTTATCGCTATGCCTGACTACAAGGCCCCCTTGCGTGATATTCGCTTCGTTCGTGACGAACTGCTCGGCTATGAAGCGCACTATCAAAGCCTGCCGGCTTGCCAGGACGCTACGCCGGACATGGTGGACGCCATCCTCGAAGAAGGCGCCAAGTTCTGTGAGCAGGTGCTGGCCCCGCTGAACCGTGTGGGCGACATCGAAGGCTGCACCTGGAGTGAGTCAGGCGTTAAGACCCCGACTGGTTTCAAGGAAGCCTACAAGCAGTTCGTCGAAGGCGGCTGGCCGAGCCTGGCCCACGATGTGGAGCACGGTGGTCAGGGCCTGCCGGAATCCCTGGGCCTGGCGGTGAGCGAAATGGTTGGCGAGGCCAACTGGTCGTGGGGCATGTACCCGGGCCTGTCCCATGGTGCGATGAACACCATCTCCGAGCACGGTACCCCCGAACAGCAAGAGGCTTACCTGACCAAACTGGTGTCGGGCGAGTGGACTGGCACCATGTGCCTGACCGAACCGCATTGCGGCACCGACCTGGGCATGCTGCGCACCAAGGCCGAGCCTCAGGCCGACGGTTCGTACAAAGTCTCGGGCACCAAGATCTTTATCTCGGCCGGTGAACACGACATGGCCGACAACATCGTCCATATCGTACTGGCCCGCCTGCCGGACGCACCGGCCGGCACCAAAGGCATCTCGCTGTTTATCGTGCCCAAGTTCATTCCAGATGCAGACGGCGCCATTGGCGCGCGCAACGCAGTGAGCTGTGGCTCCCTGGAACACAAGATGGGCATTCACGGCAACGCCACCTGCGTGATGAACTTCGACGCGGCCACCGGTTACCTGATCGGCCCGCCGAACAAAGGCCTGAACTGCATGTTCACCTTTATGAACACCGCTCGCCTGGGCACCGCGCTGCAAGGCCTGGCCCACGCCGAAATCGGCTTCCAGGGTGGCTTGAAATACGCCCGTGATCGCCTGCAGATGCGCTCCCTCACCGGCCCGAAAGCGCCGGAAAAGGCTGCCGACCCGATCATCGTGCACCCCGACGTGCGCCGCATGCTGCTGACCATGAAAGCCTTCGCCGAAGGCAACCGCGCGATGGTGTACTTCACCGCCAAGCAGGTCGACATCGTTAAATACGGCACCGACGACGAAGCCAAAAAACAGGCTGATGGCCTGCTGGCCTTCATGACGCCGATCGCCAAGGCGTTCATGACCGAAGTCGGTTTTGAATCGGCCAACCACGGCGTGCAGATCTACGGCGGCCACGGCTTTATCGCCGAGTGGGGCATGGAGCAGAACGTGCGCGACAGCCGCATTTCGATGCTGTACGAAGGCACCACCGGTATCCAGGCGCTGGACCTGCTCGGCCGTAAAGTGCTGATGACCCAGGGCGAAGCGCTCAAGGGCTTTACCAAAATCGTGCACAAGTTCTGCCAGGCCAACGAAGGTGTTGAGGCGGTGCAAGAGTTCGTGACGCCGCTGGCGGCGCTGAACAAGGAGTGGGGCGAGTTGACCATGAAGGTCGGCATGGCCGCGATGAAAGACCGTGAAGAAGTCGGCGCCGCTTCGGTGGACTACCTGATGTACTCCGGTTACGCGTGCCTGGCCTACTTCTGGGCCGACATGGCGCGAGTGGCGGCTGAGAAGCTGGCGGCCGGTACCAGCGACGAGGCGTTCTACACCGCCAAATTGCAGACCGCGCGCTTCTACTTCCAGCGCATCCTGCCGCGTACCCGTACCCACGTGGCTACCATGCTGTCGGGCGCCAACAACCTGATGGACATGAAAGAAGAGCACTTCGGCCTGGCTTACTAAGCCTTCGGAGTTTTCTGAAACCGCCGCCCTCAGGGGCGGCGGTTTTTTTGTGGGAGGAAACAAGTCCCTCCCCCATTCGGTTGATGTTGAATACAGAAAAAACGGAGTCACGTTCAGGGATTGCAACCTTCTGCCGTTAAAGTGATGGCAATTTGATGCATGTACCGCGGAATGTGATTAACTGTCGCCGCCGTGTCTCGATGCCATCCTCCATTTGCGGGTCGGAGCTCAACCCTTGTCACGCGTGTCCGCAGTGCGCTTCAGTCACTTTCTGCCCTCATTGCTGCTGTTGCTGGCGGGGCTTTCGGCTGCGTACCTGAAGGACCTCAATGTGTTCTTCACCTCGCTGTTTAACGTGCTGCCGACCCTGGTGCTGCTGCTGGGCGGCGCGTACTGCGCGGTCTATCGCCGCCAGCGCGAACTGTTCCTGATGATCACCGTGTACATCGTGTATTTCCTGCTCGACACCCAGACCGACTTCTACCGCGACAACGGCCGCGTGCGCGCAGACGCGGCGGTGGTGTTTCATCTGTGTTGCCTGCTGCTGCCGTTGCTGTTCAGCATTTACGCGCTGTGGCAGGAAAAGACCCACCTGTTTCGCGATTTCATCGCACGCTGCGCAGTGTTGCTGGCGCTGGGCAGCGTTGCGCTGGCCCTTGAACAACGTTATCCCCAGGGGCTGCTGGACTGGCTGGCGGAGATTCGCTGGCCAATGCTGCATGGCACCTGGATGAGCCTGATCCAGCTGGCGTACCCGATGTTCCTGGTGGGTTTCGTCACCCTGGCCGCCCAGTACTGGTATCAGCCGCGCCCCTTGCATGCAGCGCAACTGGTGGGGTTGCTGGGGCTGTTCTGGATGCTGCCGCAAACGTTCATTCTGCCGTTTACCCTGAACATCATGTGCAGTCAGGTGATGCTGATGATCGCTGCCGGCGTCGCGCATGAGGCCTATCAGATGGCGTTTCGCGATGAACTGACCGGCCTGCCGGGGCGCCGCGCGCTGAATGAGCGCATGCAGCGCCTGGGGCGCAACTATGTGCTGGCAATGACCGACGTCGATCACTTCAAGCGCTTCAACGACACCCACGGCCACGATGTGGGCGACCAGGTGCTGCGCCTGGTGGCGAGCAAGCTGTCGAAGGTCAACGGCGGCGGGCGAGCCTATCGCTACGGCGGTGAAGAGTTCGCCGTGGTGTTTGCCGGCAAGACCCTGGACGAGTGCTTGCCGCACCTGGAGGAAATTCGCGAGATCGTCGCCCATTACGACATCAAGCTGCGCAACCCGGATCGGCCCAACGACGATCAACAGGGCCGCCAGCGCCGTGCGGACAGCGGTGCGTCGAGTGTGTCGGTGACCGTCAGCATCGGCGTGGCCGAGCGTCAGGCCGAGCAACGCACGCCCGAAGAAGTGCTCAAATCCGCCGACCAGGCGCTGTACGCGGCCAAGGGCGCCGGGCGTAACTGCGTGGTGGCGGCCGGGCAGAACCGGCGCGGCGCGGTACGCATGGAGCGCGCTGCGGGTTGAGTAATGGCGCTGTATTCAGCGGCGCTACAGTGATTGTTCGCGGCAGCGGCCGGCAGTAGGTTGAAACCATCTGCTGCCGGAGAAACTGTCATGCCTGAATACAAAGCTCCCCTGCGCGACATGCGCTTTCTGATCGACAACGTGTTCGACTTCCACAGCCATTACGCCGCCCTGGGCGCGACCGACGCCAGCCCGGACATGGTCAGCGCGATCCTCGAAGAAGGCGCGAAATTCTGCGAAAACGTACTCGCACCGCTCAACCGCAGCGGCGATGAGGAAGGCTGCCACTTTGACAACGGAGTGGTCACCACGCCCAAGGGGTTCAAGGACGCCTTCGCCCAGTATGTGGAAGGCGGCTGGCATGGCGTGGCGGCGGACCCGGCCTACGGTGGCCAGGGCTTGCCGCAGTCACTGGGCCTGGTGCTGAGCGAGATGATCGGTTCCAGCAACACGTCCTGGGGCATGTACCCCGGCCTCACCCACGGTGCGATGTCGGCGATCCACGCCCACGGCACCGAAGAACAGAAAGCCACGTTCCTGAGCAAACTCACCGCCGGCGAATGGACCGGCACCATGTGCCTCACCGAGGCCCATTGCGGCACCGACCTGGGCCTGATCAAGACCCGCGCCGTGCCCCAGGCGGATGGCAGCTATGCGGTCACCGGCAGCAAAATTTTCATCTCCGCCGGCGAGCACGACCTGAGCGCCAATATCATCCACCTGGTGCTGGCCAAGTTGCCGGATGCGCCGGCGGGCACCAAGGGGATCTCACTGTTTATCGTGCCCAAGTTCCACGTCGATTCGGGCGAGCGCAATGCGGTGCAGTGCGGCTCCATCGAACACAAGATGGGCATCAAGGCGTCCGCCACTTGTGTGCTGAATTTCGATGGCGCCAAAGGGTTTTTGATCGGCGAGGCGAACAAGGGCCTCAACTGCATGTTCACCATGATGAACCACGCACGCCTGGGCACCGGGATGCAGGGCCTGTGCAATGGCGAGACGAGCTTCCAGGGGGCGGTGAAATACGCCAATGACCGCCTGCAAATGCGCTCGCTGACCGGCGCCAAAGCGCCCGAGAAAGCCGCCGACCCGATCATCGTGCATGCCGATGTGCGGCGTATGTTGCTGACCATGAAAGCCTTTAACGAAGGCAATCGCGCGCTGACTTATTTCACTGCGCAGTTGATCGACACGGCGCACCTGAGCAGCGATGCCACGGCGCGCCAGGAAGCCGACGACCTGCTGGCGTTCCTCACGCCGATCTGCAAGGCTTTCATGACCGACACCGGGCTTGAGGTGACCAACCACGGCATGCAGGTGTTTGGCGGGCACGGTTATATCCGTGAATGGGGCATGGAGCAGTTGGCGCGCGATGCGCGGATTGCGCCGATTTATGAGGGCACCAATGGCATCCAGGCCCTCGACCTGCTGGGGCGCAAGGTGCTCGGCAGCCAGGGCAAGTTGCTGCGCGGGTTTACTAAAATTGTGCATAAGTTCTGCGGGGCGAACGCCGAACATCCGCGGCTCAAGGCGCAGGTGGCGCAGCTCAATCAGTTGAATCAGGAGTGGGGCGAGCTGACGACCAGGGTGGGGATGGCGGCGATGAAGAACCCGGACGAAGTGGGCGCGGCGGCGGTGGATTACCTGATGTACAGCGGCTACATCATCCTCGCCTACCTGTGGCTGCGCATGGCGATTGCGGCGCAGGCGCTGGATGACGCTGAGTTTGCCCAGGCCAAGCTGGCGACGTGCGACTTTTACTTCAAGCGGCTGTTACCGCGTACGGGCATGCACCGGGCGGCGGTGGAGGCAGGCAGTGACTGCCTGATGAGCTTGCCGGCGAATGCGTTTGCGCTGTAACGGTGTGGGAAGGGGCTTGGTGTGACTCTGAAATACTTGGCAGTCACGAACTGACGCTATGTGTCTGAAAAGTTGTTCGGTTACACTTGGGGCCTGTAAAACCGATCCCATTGAATCACTTTTACGTTCTCACGAGGTTTGCCATGGCTGATTACAAAGCGCCGCTGCGTGATATGCGCTTCGTCCTCAACGAAGTGTTTGAGGTCGCCACCACCTGGGCCCAATTGCCGGCACTGGCAGACAGCGTCGACGCCGAAACCGTCGAGGCGATCCTCGAGGAAGCCGGAAAAGTTACCGCCAAGTCCATCGCCCCGATCAGCCGTGGCGGCGATGAACAAGGGTGTCGCTGGGACGACACCGCCGTGTTCACTCCGGACGGTTATCCACAAGCCTACAAAACCTACGCCGAAGGCGGCTGGGTGGGTGTCGGCGGCGATCCTGCCTTTGGCGGCATGGGCATGCCCAAAGCGGTATCGGCCCAGGTCGAAGAAATGATCAACTCGGCCAGCCTGGCGTTTGGCCTGTATCCGATGCTGACGTCCGGCGCCTGCGTGTCGATCGCCACCCACGCCACCGAAGCGCTCAAGGCCACTTATCTGCCGAAGATGTATTCCGGTGAGTGGGCAGGTTCCATGTGCCTGACCGAAGCCCATGCCGGCACCGACCTGGGGATTATTCGCACCAAGGCCGAGCCGCAGGCGGATGGTTCGTACACCATCAGCGGCACCAAGATCTTTATCACCGGTGGCGAACACGACCTCACTGAAAACATCATCCACCTGGTGCTGGCCAAGCTGCCAGACGCGCCAGCCGGGCCAAAGGGCATCTCGCTGTTTCTGGTGCCCAAGTTCATGGTCAATGCCGACGGCAGCCTGGGCGCGCGTAATCTGGTGAGCTGCGGCTCCATCGAACACAAGATGGGGATTCAGGCGTCCGCCACCTGCGTGATGAATTTCGACGGGGCTGTGGGGTTTCTGGTGGGCGAGCCTAACCGTGGCCTGGCGGCAATGTTCACCATGATGAACTACGAGCGTCTGGGCGTGGGCATCCAGGGCCTGGCCTCCGGTGAGCGCTCTTACCAGAACGCGATTGAATACGCGCGCGACCGACTGCAAAGCCGCTCGCCAACCGGCGCCCAGGCCAAAGACAAAGTGGCCGACCCGATCATCGTGCACCCCGACGTGCGTCGCATGCTGCTGACCATGAAAGCGTCGAACGAAGGCGGTCGCGCATTCTCCACCTACGTGGCGACGCAGTTGGACATCGCCAAGTTCAGCGAAGACGCTGCCGCGCGTGAGCGGGCGGACAATCTCGTAGCATTGCTGACCCCAGTGGCCAAGGCGTTCCTCAGCGATCTGGGCCTTGAGACTACTGTGCTGGGCCAGCAGGTGTTTGGCGGCCATGGCTATATTCGCGAGTGGGGCCAGGAGCAACTGGTGCGTGATGTACGCATCACCCAGATCTACGAAGGCACCAACGGCATCCAGGCGCTGGACCTGGTGGGGCGCAAGATCGTCGGCAGCGGTGGCGCGTTCTACACGCTGTTTGCCGATGAAGTGCGCGAGTTCATCGCCTCCGCTGGCGCCGAACTGGGCGAATTCACCCGGCCGCTCGGTAAGGCTGTGGATAACCTCGATGAGCTGACCGCCTGGGTGCTGGATCGCGCCAGAGCCAACCCGAATGAAATCGGTGCGGCATCGGTGGAGTATCTGCACGCCTTTGGCTATATGGCCTACGCCTATATGTGGGCGCGCATGGCCAAGGCGGCGTGGGGCAAACAGGCTGAGGAAGACTTCTATGCGAGCAAGCTGGGCACTGCGCGCTTCTACTTTGCGCGCCTGCTGCCGCGTATTCATTCGCTGAGTGCGTCGGTCAAAGCCGGTAGCGAATCATTGTTTTTGCTGGATGAGGCCCTATTTTAAGGCTTTAAAGGGCGTGTAAGCATTCTCTTACATGACGTGCTGCTATTCGTCCTCTATCGCCAAATTGGATCCATCGATAATCTACTTCACATGGACGTCGCGCAGGAAGCGCAAAGCAACAACACGGACACGTAGGATTCTGCCAGGATGGCGGAGTGAAATGGATGTCAGGGAAACAGTCTGCAAAGCCCCGCTTCGGCGGGGTTTTCTTTTGGTGCGCCAGGCATGGCGCGTTGCGCGAAGCGCAACCAGTTTGGCTGTGGTGGCCACGCTGGTGACTTGGAGGTGAAAGTCCTCTACACACCCGGCAAGGGGAAGTGTTAGCCAGAGGCAAGG
>NZ_CAKLBR010000034.1:0-33176 GCF_920984685.1 Pseudomonas sp. Leaf59
GAGCGTTTTGCTTACTTTTGCGCTTTTCAAAAGTGAGCCGCCGTAAGGGCGGAACCCTAAGCCGCCGTTACCGCACAACCGATATGTACACCGAAAAGTCGCACCGCTCGTTGCTTCGAGCATCACGCTGGCTTAACTGAACGGCATTAGGGCAAGCCCGCTCGCCACAGGGCGCAAACTCACTGGGCGGCAGCGGGCTGACCCTTGTAGAACAGCATCGGTGAGGGCTAGTGTGACGACTTGATTGTGAATGTTTCAGCTTTATGACCAGTCAGGCCCACCGTATCGCCGATACCACCTCTCGCCGCGCCGCGCTGACCCTCGGGTTCTGCCTGCCCAGTGACGTGTTGCTTTATCTGCTGCTGCCGATGGAGTCCGAAGCCTTCGGCATCACCTTGGCCCAGGCCGGCGTGCTGTTGGCGGCCAACCGCCTGGTGCGGATCTTCGGCTATCAAGTTGAACGATGGCCGAAGGCGGTTTCTCTAAACCTGTGAAGCCCTTTGCAGGTACGCCATCATGCCCGAATACAAGCAGCCACCGCCGGGTACGCCCGATACCCATCGCACCCCCGGCGAAGAGGAGCGCGACAACGATGCGTTGCGCCCCAACGACCCACAGGACCGACCGGACGACGATGTGAAGCAGGTCGAGGAAAACCTCGACACTCTCCACGATAAAGCCCGCCCGTTGTAAGAGAGGAGGTCACCATGAGCAATCCCCCTAAAGGCCCGCGTTCAAACGAGCATTCAAGCGGCAAGGATGAGCTGGGTTTCGACCCGGACTCTCCCAATGTGTCAGACCCGCAGGTCGATCCCATCGGCCCGGCCATCGCCCCGCTGGACGAGAAAAAGCAGTCGGAAAAAAAGCCGCCCTACGATCCGTTGGGCGACTTGAAAAAGTAAAAAAAGAGCCCCGCCATTGTGCGGGGCTTTGTTTATTTGGGTGGGTTCCAGCTGACTTCGGTGATGCCGTATTTCTCCGCCCAGGGGCGCGTGGTTTTCTTCACCTGTTCATGGCCTACGCGGCCAATACGACTAACGTGTGCAATGTCGGCATCAACGGCCGCCCAGTGCCAGGCTTCGGCGTTGTTCATGACTTCGGCGCGTACGACAAAGGATTTCGGCTTACCGTGCAGTTGATAGTGGATGGTGTAGATTTTTGCGGTACTCATGTTGCCTCCCTGTCTTGTTATAAATGGATAGGAAGCTGTTCTAAAAGGTTCATTCAAAATGACAACGTGCACGATGCCCAGCCGCTTCGCGAGCGAAACGCGCAGCCCATCAAGTCAATGCGGCCAAATGCGCCACGGTTTCCGGAAAGCGTGCCACCAGACGGATCAGCGTCACGGCCTGGGCATTGGGTTTGGCGCGCCCTTGTTCCCAGTTTTCCAGCGTGCGGATATTGGTGCGCAAGTACAGGGCGAATACCGAGCGCGAAAGGTTGAGCTGCTGGCGCACGGCAACCACTTCTTCGGCGGTAAGCGGTGCCAGGTGGGTGAGTTGAACCTTGTGGGTACGCAGGGTGACCTTGCCTTGGCGCGCTTCGGCCAAGGCGTCGAAGCCTTCGACCAGTTCGGAAAAAATTTCACGTTTCATGGTGTGTTCTCGCTTTGATTTCCCTGTCCAGCATCTGTTTTAAGGATTTTTTGTGGTGAGGTGCCAGGTCGTCCTGTTCGTGTTTGCCGTACAGGGTGAACAGCCAGAATTGGGTGCCGCCTGACCACCAGTAGTAAATGATCCGCAGGCCACCGCGTTTACCTTTGTTGCGCCGCTCATCGACGAAGCGGACCTTGCGCAGCCCGCCGGTTCCCTCGATCACGTCTCCTGCTTCCGGGTTCTTCATCAACGCCTGTTGAAAACCGTGGAAAAGCTCGTCACTCAGATAATCCTTGCGATGCCGCTCGAAGGCCGGCAGTTCGATAAATAGAGCATCCATGTTCTATACGTAGCCTGCGTATAGTTTGCTGGCCCACTCGCAAGGGGTCAAGTGACCGCGCTGTGGGAACCTTCCTAAAACGCAACCACCATAAGGTCGCCCCCAGCGCATGGATGCCAGATGAAGAGGTAGATGGAATAGGAAAATTCTGCGAACAGGGAAGGGCAGCGGCAGCGCGACCCGGAAACGCAAAACGGCGCCCGAAGGCGCCGTTCTGTTTATCGCATGTGACTAAGTGATCAAACGCCCAGCACCGCATGCTGCACTAGGGTGAGCAACGGTTGCGGGTACACGCCCAGGAAGAACGCGAGCAGGGCGATGGCCAGCAGCATCACGCCACCTGCCTTCTGTTCCCAGTGCAGCTCGGCGTCCACGCGGCGCAGGTTCGGCTCGATCAGGTACAGGGTAACCATCACGCGCAGGTAGTAGAACACGCCGATGGCGCTGCCCAGTACCAGGGAAGCAACCAGCCACCATTGGTGCGCTTGCACACCGGTAGCGACGATGTAGAACTTGCCGATAAAGCCCGCCGTCAGCGGGATGCCGGCCAGGGACAGCATCATCACAGTGAGCACGGCGGTCAGGTACGGACGGCGCCAGAACAGGCCGCGGTATTCGTACAGTGCGTCGGCATCACGGCCCTTGTACGGCGACGACATCAAGGTGATCACGCCGAATGCGCCGAGGCTTGTGATCACGTAGGTCACCAGGTACACGCCGATGGCTTCCACGGCCAGGCCGTTGCTCGCCACCAGGGCGATCAGCAGGTAGCCGAAGTGGGCGATGGACGAGTAACCCAGCAGACGCTTGAGGTTGTTCTGGGTCAGCGCCAGCAGGTTACCGAACAGGATCGACGCAATGGCGATCACGGTCAGCACGTTGCTCAGCACGCCGGTGTTGGCCGCAGGCGAGATCTGGAACAGCCGCACCATCACCGCAAACACCGCCACCTTCGATGCGGTTGCCAGGAACGCGGCCACCGGCGCCGGGGCGCCTTCGTACACGTCCGGGGTCCACAGGTGGAACGGCACCAGGGAGAGCTTGAACGCCAGGCCGATCAGCATCATCGCCAGGCCCAGTTGGGCAATCGGCGCAGGCATGCTGGTGGCGGCCAGGGCGTGACCGATGCCGGTGAAGCTCAGGCTGCCGGCTTCGGCGTAGAGCAGGGCCATACCGAACAACAGGAACGCGGAACCGGCGGCCGACAGCACCATGTATTTGATGCCGGCTTCCAGGGAGCGCTTGTTGAAGAAGGCGTAGGCCACCAGACCGTAAGTCGGGATCGACAGCAGTTCCAGGCCAATGAACAAACCGGCCAGGTGCTGCGCACTGACCAGCACGATACCGCCGGCCGCCGCCAGCAGGATCAGCAGGTACAGCTCTTCCTTGTTGCCCGGGTAGCCGGTGCCGCCTTCGCCGAGGTAGGCATGGGCGAGGGTGACGCAGGCCAGGGTCGCGACCAGGATCAGCGCGATGTACAGCAGCGCAAAGTCATCGACCATCATCAATGGCGTGAACGCCAGTGGCGCGACCTTGAGCGCCGGGATGATCGACAGCAGGGCCAGGTTCAACCCGGCGCAGGACAGCAGGAACGTTTGCGAATGATTGCGGCGCCAGGCGATCGCCAGCATCACCACCACGATGGTGAGGCTGGTGATCAGCAGCGGCGCAAGCGCGATAAAGTGTTGGATCGTGAATTCCATAGCGCTCTTACCGGGCCGAAGCGAGTTGAGAGAAGGCGGTGCCGAACCACTGCTGCACGCCATGCATCGTTGCGGCAGAAGTGTCCAGGAACGGTTGCGGGTACACGCCGATGTAGATCAGCAGCACCGCAAGGCCGAGCACCATGATCAGTTCGCGCGCATCCATCCCTTGCAGGACGGTGTCGGACTTGGCCGGGCCGAAGTAGGCGCGGTGGATCATGATCAGCGAGTAGACCGAACCGAACACCAGGCCGGAGGTAGCAATCGCGCTGATCCACGGCGTTTGCACGAAGGCACCCATCAGGATCAGGAACTCGCCGATAAAGTTGCCGGTGCCCGGCAAGCCCAGGGACGCGGCGGCGAAGAACAGGCTGATCGCCGGCAGGTAGGCGATGCGCGACCACACGCCCCCCATTTCACGCATGTCACGGGTGTGCAGGCGCTCGTACAGCTGACCACTGAGGATAAACAGTGCGGCGGCAGAGACACCGTGCGCCAGCATCTGGATCACCGCGCCCTGCAGCGCCAACTGGCTGCCGGAGTAGATGCCGATCAGTACGAAGCCCATGTGGGAAACGGACGAGAAGGCAATCAGACGCTTGATGTCGGTTTGCGCGAACGCGAGGAACGCACCGTAGAAAATCCCGATCAGACCCAGGGTCATGGCGATCGGCGCAAACTCGGCCGAGGCATTCGGGAACAGCGGCAGGGCGAAACGCAGCAGGCCGTAGGCCGCCGTCTTCAACAGGATACCGGCGAGGTCGACGGAGCCGGCGGTCGGCGCCTGGGCGTGGGCGTCCGGCAGCCAGGAGTGGAACGGTACCACCGGCAGCTTCACCGCAAACGCGATGAAGAAGCCCAGCATGAGGATGTACTCGGTGGTCAGGGACATCTTGGTTTTCAACAGGTCGGCGTAGTTGAAGGTAATCACGCCCGTGCTGTTGAAGTTGACCAGGACCAGACCGAGGATCGCCACCAACATGATCAGGCCGGAAGCCTGGGTGAAGATGAAGAACTTGGTCGCCGCATAGATCCGGGTTTTCTTGCCGTCCGACGAACTGTGACCCCAGAGCGCGATGAGGAAGTACATCGGCACCAGCATCATTTCCCAGAAGAAGAAGAACATGAACAGGTCGAGGGCGAGGAACACGCCGACCACGCCGCCCAGGATCCACATCAGGTTCAGGTGGAAGAAGCCCACGTGACGCTGGATCTCTTTCCAGGAGCAGAGTACCGAGAGGATACCCAGCAGGCCGGTCAGCAGGATCATCAACAGCGACAGGCCATCGAGGGCCAGGTGCACGTTGATGCCGAAGCGCTGGATCCACACGTGCTTGAATTCAAGCGCGAAGGTGGGATCGACGCCCGGTGCCGGCGCAAATGAATAGTCGCCATGGGCCCACAGCCAAAGGCCGAGCGCAAGTTCCAGGGACATGGTCAGCAACGCGATCCAGCGGGGCAGGGTGGCGCCGAAGCGTTCACCCATCCAGCAGAGCAGGCCGCCGATAAAGGGGATCAGGATTAGCCAGGGCAGAATCATGACGGGCTCGTTTCCTTTCGCAGGTTCTTACAATTCGCAAGGTTCATATCAGACCGCTACCACTACGATGGCGCCGATCACCAGCACGGCACCGATCGCCATGGACGCTGCATACCAACGCAACTGGCCGGTTTCGCTGCGGCTCAGGGCGGTATGACCGGCCTTGGCGGCGCGCGGGATCAAACCAATGGTCTGGTCGAGCGGGTCTTTGCGCAGTACATGGCTGATCGCAAGGTACGGTTTGACGAACAGTTTGTCGTAGAGCCAATCGAAGCCCCAGGCAGCGAACCACCAGGCCGACAGGAAGCGCCCGATGCCACTGTTGGCAACGCCCGTGACGAAGCGGCGCTTGCCGAGGAACAGCAGGGCCGCGAGCAGGATACCCGCCAGGGCGATGGCGCCCGAGGCGATTTCCAGGCTGTGCTTGGCGGCGCCACCGGCATGCCCGGCGCTTTCCGGCAGTACACCGGCCAGTGGCGGGGTAATCAGGGCGCCGATGAACGTCGACAGGATGATCAGCACCGACAATGGCAGCCAGTGCGAGATGCCGTGGCCCGCGTGCGCTTCGGTCTTGGCTTCACCGTGGAAGGTGATGAAGATCAGGCGGAAGGTGTACAGCGAGGTCATGAATGCACCCACCAGGCCTGCGTAGAGCAGGTTCTGGTTACCGCTGGCAAACGCTTCCCAGAGGATTTCATCTTTCGAGTAGAAACCGGCAGTCACCAACGGCAGGGCTGCCAGGGCGGCACCACCGACGATGAAGCTGGCGTAGGCCAGCGGCAGTTTCTTCCACAGGCCGCCCATCTTGAAGATGTTCTGCTCGTGGTGGCAGGCCACGATCACCGCACCGGAGGCAAGGAACAGCAGCGCCTTGAAGAAGGCGTGGGTCATCAGGTGGAAGATCGCCGCGTCCCAGGCGCCAACGCCCAGGGCCAGGAACATGTAGCCGATCTGGCTCATGGTCGAGTAGGCGAGGATGCGCTTGATGTCGGTCTGCACCAGCGCAGCGAAGCCGGCCAGTACCAGGGTCACGCCACCGACGATGCCCACAAGATGCAGGATATCCGGCGCCAGGGTGAACAGACCGTGGGTCCGCGCGATCAGGTAGACACCGGCGGTTACCATGGTTGCCGCGTGAATCAGTGCGGAAACCGGGGTCGGGCCGGCCATCGCATCCGCCAGCCAGGTTTGCAACGGCAGTTGCGCCGATTTACCGACGGCGCCGCCCAGCAGCATCAGGGTCGCCAGGGTGATCCAGAAGTCGCCGACCTGGAATTTCTGCGGTGCCAGCACCAGCAGTTCCTGGATATTCAGCGTGCCCACCTGTTGGAACAGGATGAACAGACCGATGGCCATGAACACGTCGCCGATGCGGGTGACGATAAACGCCTTGAGGGCCGCGTTACCGTTGTTGCGGTTGCTGTAGTAGAAACCGATCAACAGGTACGAGCACAGGCCCACGCCTTCCCAGCCGAAGTACAGGAACAACAGGTTATCGCCCAGTACCAGGAACAGCATGCTGGCGATAAACAGGTTGGTGTAGGCAAAGAAGCGCGAGTAGCCCGCTTCGCCGCGCATGTACCAGGACGCGAACAGGTGGATCAGAAAGCCCACACCCACCACCACGCCGAGCATGGTGATCGACAGGCCGTCGACGTAGAGGGCGAAGTTGGGCTTGAAGCCCTCCACCGACATCCACTGCCACAGCACGAGCGTGTAGTGACCGCCTTCCGGCGGCGCCACGTTGAATTGCCAGATGACATAGGCGGCCACTATGGCCGACAGGCCAATGGAGCCCACGCCGATCAGGGCCGAGAGGTTTTCCGACCAGCGCCCGCGAGAGAACGACAGCAGCAGGAAACCGATCAGGGGAAATACGAAAGTCAGAAAGATCATGTTCATCCGCGCATCTCACTGGCAGCGTCGATATCAAGCGTGTGGAAGCGACGGTACAGCTGCAGCAGGATCGCCAGGCCGATACTGGCCTCGGCGGCTGCCAGGCTGATCACCAGAATGAACATGACTTGTCCATCCGGCTGGCCCCAACGTGCGCCCGCCACGATGAACGCCAGTGCCGCAGCGTTCATCATGATTTCCAGGCTCATCAACACGAACAGAATGTTACGGCGCACCATCAGGCCAACCAGGCCAAGGCAGAACAGGATGCCGGCGACCGCCAGACCATGCTCCAAAGGGATAGCAGGCATCGTCATTGCTCCTTGGCTTCGTTGCGGCCCAAGTGGAAGGCGGTGATGGCTGCGGCGAGCAGCAGCATCGAAGCCAGTTCGACCACCAGCAGGTACGGGCCGAACAGGCTGATGCCCACGGCTTTGGCGTCTACGGTGGTGTGGCCGATGGCCTGGCCGCTCTGGTGAGCGAACAGCACATACAGCAGTTCACCCAGCAGCAGGGCTGCGAGGATCACCGGGCCGAGCCAGATGCCGGGCTTGAGCCAGACGCGCTCCTGGGCGACCGAGGCCGGCCCGAGGTTGAGCATCATCACCACAAACACGAACAGCACCATGATAGCGCCGGCGTAGGCGATCACTTCCAGCACACCGGCAAACGGCGCGCCGAGGGCGAAGAAGGTCATGGCCACGGCGATCAGCGAAATGATCAGGTAGAGCAGGGCGTGCACAGGGTTGGTGTTGGTGATCACGCGAAGCGTGGACACAACCGCGATACCCGATGCGAAATAGAAAGCGAATTCCATCTTTCTTCCTTAAGGCAGCAAGCTCTTCACGTTGATCGGCTCGGCTTCGTTTTGTGCGGCGCCCTTGGGCTTACCGGCAACGGCCATACCTGCAACACGATAGAAGTTGTAATCAGGGTTTTTACCGGGACCAGAGATCAGCAGATCTTCTTTCTCGTACACCAGGTCCTGACGTTTGAACTCGGCCATCTCGAAATCCGGCGTGAGCTGGATCGCGGTGGTCGGGCAAGCTTCCTCGCAGAGGCCGCAGAAAATGCAGCGCGAGAAGTTGATGCGGAAGAAGTCCGGGTACCAGCGACCGTCTTCGGTTTCAGCTTTCTGCAGGGAGATGCAACCCACCGGGCACGCCACGGCGCACAGGTTGCAGGCTACGCAACGCTCTTCGCCATCGGGGTCGCGGGTGAGCACGATGCGGCCGCGATAGCGCGGCGGCAGGTACACCGCTTCTTCCGGGTATTGCAGGGTGTCGCGTTTGCGAAAGCCGTGACCGAACACCATCACCAGGCTTCGCAACTGGGTACCGGTACCCTTAACGATGTCGCCAATATATTTGAACATGGGTCAAATCCTCACTGAACCGCGGCCGCTGGCGTGTTCAACAACACAACGGCAGCCGTCACCAGCAAATTGATCAGGGTCAGTGGCAGGCAGAAGCGCCAGCTGAAATCCATCACCTGGTCGTATCGTGGACGCGGAATGGAAGCGCGCAGCAGGATAAACAACATGATGAAGAACGCGGTCTTGAGGAAGAACCAGAAGAACGCCAACTGCGGCAGGATGCCGAACGGACCGTGCCAGCCGCCGAAGAACAGCGTCACCAGCAGGGCCGAGATCAGGATGATGCCGATGTATTCACCGACGAAGAACATGCCCCACTTCATGCCGGCATATTCAATGTGGTAACCGTCGGCCAGTTCCTGTTCCGCTTCCGGCTGGTCGAAGGGGTGACGGTGAGTCACGGCCACGCCAGCAATGAAGAAGGTACAGAAGCCGAAGAACTGCGGAATGATGAACCACAGGTTCTGCGCCTGGTACTCGACGATGTCGCGCATGTTGAACGAGCCGACCTGCACCACGATGCCCATCAGCGCCAGGCCCATGAACACTTCGTAGGACACGGTCTGGGCCGAGGCGCGCAAGCTGCCCAGCAGGGCAAACTTGTTGTTGCTCGACCAACCGGCGAACAGTACCGCATACACCGACAGACCGGCCATGGCGAAGAAGAACAGCAGGCCGATGTTCAGGTCCGCCACGCCCCAGGTCGGGGTGATCGGGATGACCGCAAAGGCGATCAGCAAGGCGCTCATGGCCACCACCGGCGCCAGGGTGAAGATCACCTTGTCGGCGAACGGCGGCGTCCAGTCTTCCTTGAAGAACATTTTCAGCATGTCGGCGGCGATCTGGAACATGCCGAACGGGCCAACGCGGTTCGGACCGTAACGGTCCTGCCACCAGCCCAGCAGACGGCGTTCGACGAAGCTGAGCAGGGCGCCCGCGACGACCACGGCCAACAGGATCACGATGGCCTTGAGGACCGAGATGATCACGTCGATCACTTCAGGGGTGAACCAGGTCATTGCGCTGCCTCCTGCAGACCGTCAACGGTTTTGCCGAAAATGGCCGGAGGGATGCCCGCAAGACCTTTAGGCAATGCAACCAGGCCAGCCCCCAACTCATCATTGATGCGCAGCGGCAGACGCAGGGTCTGGCCGGCCACGTTCAGGCTGAGCAGGGCACCGTCATTGACGCCCAGGCGATCGGCTTCGGACTTGGCCAACGACACGTAGGCGTCTGGAATGCGCTCTTGTACCGGCGCGGCCTTGGAAGAGGTCTCTTCGCTGCCGAACAGGTGGAACAACGGCACCACCTGCCAGGTGCCCGGCGCCGGATTGAACGGACGCGGTACGGCGGCGAACCAGTTCAGCGAATCACCCGTGCTTTCGATCAGGCGAGTGCCCGGGTCGCCCGCGCGGATATGACCACCGACTTCGTCCTGGAACTTGTTCCAGGCCTGCGGCGAGTTCCAGCCCGGCGACCAGGCGAACGGCACCTGTTGACGCGGTTCGGCCGAACCCGAGTAGCCTTCCATGGAGAAGGCGAACGCGGTGTCGTGGTCTTGCGGGGTGCGCGGTTCGTGCACGCTGATGTCGGCGCGCATGGCGGTACGACCGGAGTAGCGCAGCGGTTCACGGGCGAGCTTCATGCCCTTGATACGGAACGCGGCGGACGGTGCAGCGTCGACGATACGTGCCAGCTGCGGCGCGCTGGCGGCGGTGGCGGCGGTCACGTGATCGAGCTGGGTCCAGTCGATCGGCTGGTTCAGCAGGGTCGCGCGCAGGGCATGCAGCCAGCGCCAGCCTTCGTGAACCAGGATGCTGGCGTCCATGTATTTCGGATCGAACACCTGGAAGAAGCGCTGGGCGCGGCCTTCCTGGCTGACCAGCGTGCCGTCGCCTTCGGCGAAGGTGGCGGCCGGCAGTACCAGATGGGCGCGTTCGCTGGTGGCGGTCTGCTGGTGGTCGGCGACGATCAACACCTTGGCGGCGTTGAGCGCGGCGTCAACTTTGGCCGCGTCGGTGCGGGTGTACAGGTCGTTTTCCAGCACCACGATGGCGTCGGCGTTGCCGTCGATCACCGCTTGCAGGCCGGCGTCCAGCGACTCGCCACCGAGCATGGCCAGGCCAAGGCTGTTGGCTTCCGGCACGACCAGGCTGATGGAGCCGTTCTTGTCGCGCAGCTTCAAGGCCTTGGCGATGTTGGCAGCGGCCTCGATCAGTGCCTTGGAACCCAACGAGGTGCCGGCAATGATCAACGGGCGCTTGGCCGCCAGCAGGGCGTCGGCGATGCGCTGGGCCAGCTCGAGGGCTTCCGTGTCCAGGCCTTCGACGGCCGGTGCGCTGGCATCGAGGGCGTGGGCCACGGCGAAACCGATGCGGGCCAGGTCGTCCGGTGCGGCGTGCACGCATTCTTCGGCGATATCGTCGAGCTTGGTTTCAGCCAGCGAGGCGATAAACAGCGGGTTCAGCGCGTGCTGGCCGATGTTTTTCACGGCGGCGTCGAGCCACGGCTGTACGCGCATGGCGTCGGCCATGTCTTCGGCCTTGCCCTTGACCGACTGGCGCAGGGACAGGGCCACGCGCGCTGCGGTCTGGGTCAGGTCTTCACCGAGCACGAAGATCGCATCGTGGTCTTCGATGTCGCGCATGTTCGGCACGGGCAGCGGGCTGTCGTTGAGCACTTGCAGGACCAGACGGATGCGTTCCAGCTCGGCGGCTTCGATACCGCAGTAGAAGTGCTCGGCGCCGACCAGTTCGCGCAACGCGAAGTTGCTTTCGAGGCTGGCGCGTGGCGAACCGATACCGACAATGTTGCGGCCGCGCAGCAGGTCGGCGGCTTTATCCAGCGCGCTGTCCAGGCTCAGCTGGGTGCCATCGGCCAGCAATGGCTGGCGCGGGCGATCCTTGCGGTTGACATAGCCGTAGCCAAAACGACCACGGTCGCAGAGGAAGTACTGGTTGACCGAACCGTTGAAGCGGTTTTCGATGCGACGCAGTTCACCGTAGCGCTCGCCCGGGGAGATGTTGCAACCGCTGGAGCAGCCATGGCAGATGCTCGGCGCGAACTGCATGTCCCACTTACGGTTGTAACGCTCGGAGTGGGTCTTGTCGGTGAACACACCGGTCGGGCAGACCTCGGTGAGGTTGCCGGAGAACTCGCTTTCCAGAACGCCGTCTTCAACGCGACCGAAGTACACGTTGTCGTGGGCGCCGAAGACGCCGAGGTCGGTGCCGCCGGCGTAGTCTTTGTAGAAACGCACACAGCGATAGCAGGCGATGCAGCGATTCATTTCGTGGGAGATGAACGGGCCCAGTTGCTGGTTCTGGTGAGTGCGCTTGGTGAAGCGATAACGGCGCTCGTTGTGGCCGGTCATCACCGTCATGTCTTGCAGGTGGCAGTGACCGCCTTCCTCACAGACCGGGCAGTCGTGGGGGTGGTTGGTCATCAGCCATTCGACCACACTGGCGCGGAACGCCTTGGATTCTTCATCTTCGATGGAGATCCAGGTGTTGTCGGTGGCTGGGGTCATGCACGACATGACGATACGACCACGGGTGTCGTTCTCGTCGGTGTATTGCTTGACCGCACACTGGCGACAGGCACCGACGCTACCGAGCGCGGGGTGCCAGCAGAAATACGGGATGTCGAGGCCGAGTGACAGACATGCCTGTAACAGGTTGTCCGCCCCATCGACTTCGAGCGCTTTGCCGTCTACGTGGATAGTGGCCATGGTTCAAAGTTCTTCGTTGGCCCGTTGTCAGCGGGCGTGGCTAATGGAATCTTGTTATTCATGTGCATCGATACAGCCATCAAGGCGTCAGCACATGAGAAAGCGAAGGGCACGAGCCCTTCGCCTTTTAAAGCGTTACGCGCCGACCATGGTCGGCGATACCACCTGAGTCAGCTCGCCCGCGCGGGTGGGCGCGATGCCGGCCTCGAATTCAGGGCGGAAGTATTTGATTGCGCTGCCCAATGGCTCCACGGCGCCCGGTGCGTGAGCACAGAAGGTCTTGCCTGGGCCGAGGAAGCCGACCAGGCCGAGCAGGGTTTCGATATCCCCCTCGCGGCCTTCGCCGTTTTCCAGGGCCATCAGCAGCTTCACGCTCCACGGCAAACCGTCGCGGCATGGGGTGCAGAAACCGCACGATTCACGCGCGAAGAACTGCTCCATGTTGCGCAGCAGCGAGACCATGTTCACCGTGTTGTCCACCGCCATCGCCAGGCCGGTACCCATCCGGGTGCCGACCTTGCCGATACCGCCGGCATACATTTGTGCGTCGAGGTGTTCAGGGAGCAGGAAGCCGGTACCGGCGCCACCTGGCTGCCAGGCTTTCAAGGTATAGCCGTCGCGCATGCCGCCGGCGTAGTCCTCGAACAGCTCGCGTGCAGTCACGCCGAACGGCAGCTCCCACAGGCCAGGGTTCTTGACCTTGCCGGAGAAGCCCATGAGCTTGGTGCCCATGTCTTCGCTGCCTTCGCGGGCCAACGATTTGTACCAGTCGACGCCGTCGGCAATGATCGCCGGCACGTTGCACAGGGTTTCGACGTTGTTCACGCAGGTCGGCTTGCCCCACACGCCCACGGCGGCAGGGAAGGGCGGCTTGGAGCGCGGGTTGGCGCGGCGGCCTTCGAGGGAGTTGATCAGTGCGGTTTCTTCACCGCAGATATAACGCCCGGCGCCGGTGTGCACGAACAGTTCGAAGTCAAAACCGGAACCGAGGATGTTCTTGCCCAGCAGGCCGGCTGCCTTGGCTTCTGCCACGGCGCGGTTGAGGTGCTTGGCGGCGGTGGTGTATTCGCCACGCAGGAAGATGTAGCCACGGTAGGTCTTGAGCGCGCGTGCGCTGATCAGCATGCCTTCGATCAGCAGATGGGGCAGTTGCTCCATCAGCATGCGGTCTTTCCAGGTGTTCGGCTCCATTTCATCCGCGTTACACAAAAGGTAACGGATGTTGATGGATTCGTCCTTGGGCATCAGGCCCCACTTCACGCCGGTGGGGAAGCCCGCGCCGCCGCGACCCTTGAGGCCGGCGTCTTTCACGGTCTGGACGATATCGTCCTGGGCCATGTCGGCGAAGGCCTTGCGTGCAGCGGCGTAGCCGTTCTTGGTCTGGTACTCGTCGAGCCAGACCGGCTCGCCGTCGTCACGCAGGCGCCAGGTCAGCGGGTGGGTCTCGGCCGAACGCTTGATCAGGTTGGCCGGGCCGAAAGAGGTCAGGGTCATGGGTAGCCCTCGAGCAATTGGGTCACGCCAGCAGGCTGTACGTCACCGAATGTGTCGTCGTCGATCATCAACGCCGGCGCCTTGTCGCAGTTGCCCAGGCAGCACACCGGCAGCAGCGTGAAGCGGCCGTCTGCGGTGGTTTGGCCGAGGCCGATGCCGAGCTTGTTCTGGATCTCGCTGACCACCGATTCGTGGCCACCGATGTAGCAGACCATGCTGTCGCATACGCGAATGATGTGGCGACCCACCGGCTGGCGGAAGATCTGGCTGTAGAACGTGGCCACACCTTCAACGTCGCTGGCGGGGATGCCGAGGATCTCGCCGATGGCGTAGAGGGCGCCGTCCGGCACCCAGCCACGTTCCTTCTGCACGATCTTCAAGGCTTCGATCGACGCCGCGCGCGGGTCTTCGTAGTGATGCAGCTCGTGCTCGATGGCCGAGCGCTCGGTTTCACTCAAGGTGAAACGGTCTGTCTGGATAAGCGTGCTGTTCATGCTTAGCGGTCCACGTCGGCCATAACGAAATCGATACTACCCAGGTACGCAATCAAGTCCGCGACCATTTCACCTTTGATCACCGAAGGGATCTGCTGCAGGTGCGGGAAGCTTGGGGTACGAATCCGGGTGCGGTAGCTCATGGTGCCGCCATCGCTCGTCAGGTAATAACTGTTGATACCCTTGGTCGCTTCGATCATCTGGAAGGATTCGTTGGCCGGCATGACCGGGCCCCACGAAACCTGCAGGAAGTGCGTGATCAGGGTTTCGATGTGCTGCAGCGTGCGCTCTTTGGGCGGCGGCGTCGTCAGCGGGTGATCCGCCTTGTACGGGCCGGCCGGCATGTTGCGCATGCATTGCTCGATGATCTTCAGGCTCTGGCGCATTTCTTCGACGCGCACGATGCAGCGGTCGTAGGCATCGCCATTGGCGGCCGTCGGAATCTCGAATTCGAAGTTCTCGTAGCCGGAGTACGGGCGCGCTTTACGCAGGTCGAAGTCGCAACCGGTCGAACGCAGGCCGGCACCGGTGACGCCCCATTCCAGGGCCTCTTTGGTGTTGTATTGCGCGACGCCGATGGTGCGGCCCTTGAGGATGCTGTTGTCCAGCGCGGCCTTTTGGTATTCGTCCAGACGCTTGGGCATCCAGTCGATGAATTCCTTGACCAGACGTTCCCAGCCGTTCGGCAGGTCATGCGCCACGCCGCCGATGCGGTACCAGGCCGGGTGCAGGCGGAAACCGGTGACGGCTTCGATGACCTTGTAGGCGCGTTGACGGTCGGTGAAGGTAAAGAACACCGGGGTCATGGCGCCCACGTCCTGGATGTAGGTACCCAGGAACAGCAGGTGACTGGTGATGCGGAAGAACTCGGCCATCATGATGCGGATGGTGTCGACGCGGTCCGGCACCTTGATACCGGCGAGCTTCTCGACCGAGAGCACGTACGGCAGGTTGTTCATTACGCCGCCGAGGTAGTCGATACGGTCGGTGTACGGAATGAAGCTGTGCCAGGACTGACGCTCGGCCATTTTTTCGGCACCACGGTGGTGGTAGCCGATATCGGGCACGCAGTCGACGATTTCTTCGCCGTCCAGTTGCAGGATGATGCGGAAGGCACCGTGAGCTGAAGGGTGGTTCGGGCCCAGGTTGAGGAACATGTAGTCCTCGTTGGTGCCGGAGCGTTTCATGCCCCAGTCTTCCGGGCGGAAGCGCGCGGCTTCTTCTTCGAGCTGTTGCTTGGCCAGGGTCAGGCTGAATGGGTCGAATTCGGTGGCGCGCGCAGGGTAGTCCTTGCGCAACGGGTGACCTTCCCACGTCGGCGGCATCATGATGCGCGTGAGGTGCGGGTGGCCCGGGAAGTCGATACCGAACATGTCCCAGACTTCGCGCTCGTACCAGCTTGCGTTGGGCCAGATACCGGTGACGGTCGGCACGCTCAGGTCGCCTTCGCTGAGGGCAACCTTGATCATCACATCGCTGTTACGTTCCAGCGACATCAGGTGGTAGAACACGGTGAAATCGGCGCCGCTGGGCAGCCCCTGGCGCTTGGTGCGCAGACGCTCGTCCACGCCATGCAGGTCATAGAGCATGACGTACGGCTTGGGCAGGTTGCGCAGGAAGCTCAGGACTTCGACGAGCCGGGCACGCGCCACCCACAGCACCGGCATACCGGTGCGTGTGGCCTGGGCGGTGAAGGCGTCAGGGCCAAAACGGTTATTGAGTTCGACAACCACGTCCTGGTCGTCTGCCTTATAAGGCGGGATGTACAGAGCACTGCCTGTAGTCATGGTTTTTTATCGCTTTCGGTCAACGTAAAGAATGAGGCCAGGTGTTCGTTCTATAGAAGAAGCGGGCTGGATCAGACTTCGTCGGGGCTGCGCAGGTTGGTGACTGCGATTCGCTGTTCGCGGCGCTGTTCCTTTTGTGACGGCATCTCGGCGCGGTACACGCCTTGATCGCCGACGACCCAGGAAAGCGGGCGACGCTCCTTGCCAATCGATTCCTGCAGCAGCATCAAGCCTTGCAGAAAAGCTTCAGGGCGGGGCGGGCAGCCAGGCACGTAGACGTCCACGGGCAGGAACTTGTCCACCCCCTGAACCACGGAGTAGATGTCGTACATGCCACCGGAGTTGGCGCACGAACCCATGGAGATAACCCACTTTGGCTCGAGCATTTGCTCGTAGAGGCGCTGAATGATCGGCGCCATCTTGATAAAGCAGGTACCGGCGATAACCATGAAGTCCGCCTGGCGCGGCGATGCCCGGATAACTTCGGCGCCAAAGCGCGCGATGTCGTGGGGCGCCGTGAAGGCGGTGGTCATTTCCACGTAGCAGCACGAAAGGCCGAAGTTGTACGGCCACAGGGAGTTTTTACGCCCCCAGTTGACCGCGCCACTCAGCACGTCTTCGAGCTTGCCCATGTAGATGTTTTTGTGGACTTGATCTTCTAACGGATCGGAGACGGTTTCCCGTTCGCCGATGGGGTACTGATCGTTAGGAGCATCCGGGTCGATCCTGGTGAGATTGTATTGCATCGCCAAAGCCTCATTGTTTCAGCTTCGCTTGCCGCTTGCGACGAGCTTCCGGAGCCCAGTCAAGGGCGCCCACTCGAAATAGGTAGACAAGGCCTGCCAACAGAATTGCTATGAAAACGAGGGCTTCGACGAATCCGGTCCAGCCGCTTTCGCGGACGGACACAGACCAGGCAAAGAGAAAAAGGGCTTCGATATCGAAGATCACGAAGAGCATCGCGACCAGATAGAATTTGGCTGAGAGCCGCAAGCGGGCGCCACCTGTAGGCAGCATGCCGGATTCGAACGGTTCATTCTTGCTGCGCCCCCAGGCTTTTGACCCGAGGAGGCTGGAGACGCCGAGCATGAAGGCGCAAAGCCCCACAACACCGAGGAGGAAAATGGCAAAGCCCCAGTTGTGGGCGATGAGTCCTGTCGCTTCGGTCATGCTGGAAATCCTTAACAGAGAGCAAAGGTCTCTGAGCTCGAAAAAGTAACGATGCAGTGACGATATGTCGCACTGCAATCAATCCCGGTGATTTTATGGCTAAACACCGGGCAAGTAAAATTCCTGCGGCGAAATTATTCGGTGGATGAAGCACATAGTGCACCTTTGTGGGGCTGTAGCCCTTGCTCTGCGGGCATTAGCGGGCTTTGAATCAATTACGTCTTGTTTAAGCTATAACGAAGTTTTCAGCGGCCAAATGATAATGAATATTGTTTGCGTGGGGTTTAAGCGATTGTTTCTCATGTGGCGGGGGAAGTTGCCGTTACTTGCTTGAGTGTCGCTTAGTTGTCGCAGCGATTCTTTTAACCGATTCGGTGTGTGCGAATACCGCTCTGGATCAATGTTTGCGCAAAATTCCTTGTGGGAGGGGGCTTGCTCCGGATAGCTGAGTATCAGCCAACTCATCTGTTGCTGATCCACCGCTATCGGGAGCAAGCCCCCTCCCACATTTGGTCTGTAGTGCATCGGTAGGTTTTGTGCAGGCAAAAAAACGCCCCGAACCAGTCGGGGCGTGATTGTTGCGCGGCACTGCAGTTAGGTCTTCCCTGGGGCCGCAGTGGCCGTGTACGCGTTACTTAGTGGAACTGCTCCTCTTCAGTCGAACCCTTCAGCGCAGTCACCGACGAGGTGCCGCCCTGGATCACGGTGGTCATGTCGTCGAAGTAGCCGGTACCCACTTCCTGCTGGTGCGCCACGAAGGTGTAGCCCTTGGCGGCGTCAGCGAACTCCTGCTCCTGCAGCTTCACGTAGGCGGTCATGTCGTTGCGGGCGTAGTCGTGCGCCAGGTTGAACATGCTGTGCCACATGTTGTGAATGCCGGCCAGGGTGATGAACTGGTGCTTGTAGCCCATGGCCGACAGTTCGCGCTGGAACTTGGCGATGGTCGCGTCGTCCAGGTTCTTCTTCCAGTTGAAGGACGGCGAGCAGTTGTAGGACAGCAACTGGTCCGGGTATTCCTTCTTGATCGCTTCGGCGAAACGACGCGCTTCGTCCAGATCCGGCTTGGCGGTTTCGCACCAGATCAGGTCGGCATACGGCGCGTAGGCCAGGCCGCGGGCGATGGCCTGGTCGAGGCCGGCGCGCACCTTGTAGAAACCTTCCTGAGTGCGTTCGCCGGTCACGAACGGCTGGTCGTACGGATCGCAATCGGACGTCAAGAGGTCGGCCGCGTTGGCGTCGGTACGGGCAAGGATAATAGTCGGGGTGCCGGCCACGTCGGCGGCCAGGCGCGCAGCGGTCAGCTTCTGTACCGCCTCCTGGGTCGGAACCAACACCTTGCCGCCCATGTGGCCGCATTTTTTCACCGAGGCCAACTGGTCTTCGAAGTGCACGCCGGCAGCGCCTGCCTCGATCATGCTTTTCATCAGTTCGTAGGCGTTGAGTACGCCGCCGAAACCGGCTTCGGCATCGGCCACGATGGGGGCGAAATAGTCAATGTAGCCTTCGTCGCCCGGGCCTTTGCCGGCTTTCCACTGGATCTGGTCGGCACGGCGGAACGAGTTGTTGATGCGCTTGACCACGGTCGGCACCGAGTCCACCGGGTACAGCGACTGGTCGGGGTACATGGATTCAGCGGAGTTGTTGTCCGCCGCCACTTGCCAGCCGGACAGGTAGATCGCCTGGATACCGGCTTTTACCTGCTGCACGGCCTGGCCGCCGGTGAGGGCGCCCATGCAGTTGACGAAATCCTTGTCGGGGCGGAAGGACGGCTTGGCGCCCTGGGTGACCAGGTTCCACAGCTTCTCGGCGCCGAGTTTGGCAAAGGTGTGCTCAGGTTGAACCGAGCCGCGCAGGCGGACGACGTCAGCAGCCGAATAAGCGCGGGTCACGCCTTTCCAGCGTGGGTTTTCAGCCCAGTCTTTTTCGAGGGCTGCAATTTGCTGTTCGCGTGTCAGTGCCATGGAGATAAACCTCGTCGTCGCGTCTTGTTAGGGTTCAAGGGCCCCTTGCCAGGGCCCTGGATTAGCGGGAGCGAGGCCATCATGCACAGCCTTTTTTGGGGCGTCAAATGTTTTGTAGTGCTTTTTTAAAAGCACTACATATTTGCCTTTGTGCGACTTGTCAGTCAGTTTTTGGTGCCTCAGTTCAGGCTGTCGACTTTGACCCGTACAGTCAGGTCATCGCGGCCCTGAGTAGAGTAGCTGCGGGTTGTAGAGGATTTGTCGGCTTGAGTCGCGCGGTTGATGCCGGCCAGGGAAATCCACTCGCCCAGGCGACCGCTGACGGTTGTGTCGGTACTTTGCACATTCACTACATCGGGTCGTTCCTGGCTCATACGGTCACGGTTGGTACTGATCGCCAGGTGAACGGTCTCGCCGGTGACGCTGGCCGTGACGTAGAAACCCTGGGTGACATTGCGGTACTGGGTCTGATTCTGCAGGCGACCGTAACTGTCCTGCTGAGTGCTGGTCAGCGGCACGCTCTGGCCCACCTGGATCAGTGCGGGCACGCCTTCGCTGGCCTGGATCTGCTGGATGCCGCCTTCACGGCTCTCGGTGCTGTAGCTGATCACCTGACCATTGGTTTGCTGGTTGTTTTCATGGGTGTCGACGGTGATCAGCAGGCGCTTGGCGGGGGTGTCCAGCTGCGCAAGCAGGGCGCGCAAACCCTCGATTTTATCCGGTTGCGCATTGACGATGAGCTGATTGCCATAGGCGCTGACGCTGCCGTCCTTGCCAATGAAGTTTTGCGCCACGGGCAGCAGGTCGGCGCTGGTGCGGTTGCTCAGGTCGACCACGGCCGTGTCGGCCATGGCCGACACGGCCGTGGTCAGGAGGAGGGCGGTGAGCAGGGTGCGTAGGGACATGTCCGTGATCTCTGCAATTCATTTGGCTTGATAGTGCCAGTTTGTCGGCCTGGCAGGGCGCAAGTTGAATATCAGGCAGCAAAATGCCCTGGCAAGGCAGGGCATTTTATGGTGTTGCTGAAACAGCCATCGGGGGCAAGCCCCCCTCCCACACTTGAAGATGTACTCGGTCAAAATGTGGGAGGGGGCTTGCCTCGATAGCCGCGACGCGGTCCCGGATCAGTCCCCGCGCACCATATCCACATGCGGAATCCCGACCTCAAGAAACTCATCGCTGACAATCTTGAAGCCCAACCGCTCATAAAACGGCGCCGCGTACACCTGCGCACTGAGGAACTGCCGGGTCTGCCCGCGTTGCTCGGCCACGCCGATCACCGCTTCCATCAGCTTGTCGCCCACTCTCAGTCCACGCCAGTCCTTGAGTACCGACACGCGGCCGATCTCGCCGCTGGGCAGCAGGCGCGCGGTGCCAATGGGAAAGTCGCCTTCAAACGCCAGAAAATGCATGGCACCCGCGTCGTCCGCGTCCCACTCCAGCTCGGGTGGAACCGATTGTTCCGCGATAAACACCGCTTCACGAATGCGCCGAATCTCGTCGATATCCTTTCGCCAGTCCG
Organism: Pseudomonas sp. Leaf59; assembly: GCF_920984685.1. Classification (NCBI taxonomy): domain Bacteria; kingdom Pseudomonadati; phylum Pseudomonadota; class Gammaproteobacteria; order Pseudomonadales; family Pseudomonadaceae; genus Pseudomonas; species Pseudomonas sp. Leaf59. Next base: position 20,608 of record NZ_CAKLBR010000034.1, read on the forward strand.
CGACACTTACGTGAATCCTATTCATCGGCGAACCCCAGGCTGCCCTGCTTGACCAGCTCGCACAGCAGGTCACGGCTGTCTTCGTCGGCCAGCCATGGGCCGAGGTTGTCGCTGTGCAGCGCATCGGCCGAGCACACCAGCTTCAGCAGCTCGCGTAGCTTGCCTGGCAGGTAGCGGCTCTGGCCGCTGGCGAACAGCAGCACGTCGTCGTCGACTTCCGACCAGGCCAGGCGCGCGCTTGGGTTGCGCACCAGGATCGCGCCGTCCTGCAGGCTGGCAATGAAGTCGTCTTCGCCCAGCTCTTCGCCGGCCACCAGTTCCGGGTAGCGCGGCTCGGTCATGAACTGGCCGAACCAGGTGAGCAGCATGCGCTCGTCGCTCATGTGCTCGGCCAGCAGGCTCTTGAGGCGGTCGAGGGCGTCGCTCTGGATCTGGTGTGGGTCGCTGACCGGCTGTGCATCGGCGTCGGTGTAGCGTTCTTCGTCGGTCAGGTACTGGCTGAGGAAGTCGGTGAAGTGGGTCAGCACTTCGGCGGCGCTTGGCGCGCGGAAACCCACCGAGTAGGTCATGCAGTCGTCTTCGGCGATGCCAAAATGGGCCAGGCGCGGCGGCAGGTAGAGCATGTCGCCCGGCTCCAGCACCCATTCGGCGCTTTCTTCGAAGTCGGCGAGGATGCGCAGGTCGGCATGCTGCAGCAGCGGGCTCTCGGAGTTGCACATCTGGCCGATCTTCCAGTTGCGCTTGCCCTGGGCCTGCAGCAGGAACACGTCGTAATTGTCGAAGTGCGGGCCTACGCTGCCGCCCGGTGCGGCGAAGCTGATCATCACGTCGTCAATGCGCCAGCTCGGCAGGAAGCGGAACTGTTGCAGCAGCTCGGCCACTTCCGGCACGAACTGGTCAACCGCCTGCACCAGCAGGGTCCACTCGCGCTCGGGCAGGGTGCTGAAAGCGTCTTCGGCGAACGGCCCGCGACGCAGTTCCCATGGACGTTCGCCATGCTCGATCACCAGGCGCGATTCGACTTCTTCTTCCAGCGCCAGGCCTGCCAGTTCGTCGGCGTCGATCGGGCTTTCGAAATCGGGGATGGCCTGACGGATCAGCAAGGGTTTCTTCTGCCAGTAGTCGCGCAGGAACTCCCGTGCCGTGATGCCGCCCAAGAGTTGAAGAGGGATATCAGGATTCATGTGTAACCTATTGAAAAAAAGCACTTTTAAGACTGAAATAAAAACGCCCGGCGCGGCCGGGCGTCTCAAGGGTCTTGCGATGGTCAGATGCGCTTGGCTTGCGCGACAGCGTTGCCGATGTAGTTGGCCGGCGTCAGCAGTTTCAGCTCGGCTTTGGCCGCGGCTGGCATGTCCAGGCCGTCGATGAAAGTTTGCAGCGCTTCAGGGCTGATGCCCTTGCCGCGCGTCAATTCTTTCAGCTTTTCGTAGGGGTTTTCGATGTTGTAGCGGCGCATCACGGTCTGGATCGGCTCGGCCAGCACTTCCCAGCAAGCGTCCAGGTCAGCGGCGATTTTCTGCTCGTTGAGCTCAAGCTTGCTGATGCCTTTGAGGCTGGCTTCGTACGCGATCACGCTATGGGCAAAGCCCACGCCGAGGTTGCGCAGTACGGTGGAGTCGGTCAGGTCGCGCTGCCAGCGGGAGATCGGCAACTTGCTGGCCAGGTGCTGGAACAGTGCGTTGGCGATGCCGAGGTTGCCTTCGGAGTTTTCGAAATCGATCGGGTTGACCTTGTGCGGCATGGTCGAGGAACCGATTTCGCCGGCAATGGTGCGCTGCTTGAAGTAGCCCAGGGAGATGTAGCCCCAGATATCACGGTCGAAGTCGATCAGGATGGTGTTGAAGCGCGCAATGGCGTCGAACAGCTCGGCGATGTAGTCGTGGGGTTCGATCTGCGTGGTGTAGGGGTTGAAGCCCAGGCCCAGCTCGTCTTCGATGAAGGCGCGGGCGTTTTCTTCCCAGTCGATCTCGGGGTAGGCCGAGAGGTGCGCGTTGTAGTTGCCCACGGCGCCGTTGATCTTGCCCAGCAACGGCACGGCCGCCACCTGAGCGATCTGGCGTTCCAGGCGGTACACCACGTTGGCCAGTTCTTTGCCCAAAGTGGTCGGCGACGCCGGCTGACCGTGGGTACGCGACAGCATCGGCACGGCGGCGAAACGGATGGCCAGCTCACGGATGGCCTCGGCAGTCTGGCGCATCAGCGGCAGCATCACGTCATCACGGCCTTCGCGCAGCATCAGGGCGTGGGACAGGTTGTTGATGTCCTCGCTGGTGCAGGCAAAGTGGATGAACTCGCTGACCTGGGCCAGTTCCGGCAGCTTGGCCGCCTGCTCCTTGAGCAGGTACTCAATGGCTTTGACGTCGTGGTTGGTGGTGCGCTCGATCTCTTTCACACGCTCGGCGTGCTCCAGGGCGAAGTTGTCCGCCAGGGTGTTGAGCACTGCGTTGGCTTCGGCGGAGAACGCCGGCACTTCGCTGATGCCAGGGTGAGCGGCCAGGCGCTGGAGCCAGCGCACTTCAACCAGCACGCGCGCACGGATCAGGCCGTACTCGCTGAAAATAGGGCGCAGGGCCTGGGTTTTGCCGGCGTAGCGGCCGTCAACAGGGGAAACCGCAGTGAGCGAAGAAAGCTGCATGGGGTGCTCTCGGACAGTCGGGCAACGAAATGGGGCGCGTATCATACATGAAAAGATCCGCCGGTCCGTTGCCAACTGACCGGCGTATTACGCGTAACGGCGTGAAAACAGTCTGTTGCGGCGACTTATTCGTTGCGCATCAACGGGTAAAGCTCTTTGAGCAATTTGCGTCGGCTGATCACCAGCTGCCAGCGATGGCCGCCCAACTGACGCCACAACCGCGCCGAACGAATACCGGCCAGCAGCAGGGCGCGGATCTTCGAGGCGTTGTTCGGTTGCTGCAGGTTGCGCATGTCGCCGTGCACCTGGATGCGCTGGCGCAGGGTGCTCAGGGTGTCCTGGTACAGCGCGCCGCAGGCGGCGACCACGTTTTCGTGGGCCGGGCCGAAGTGTTCAACCTGGGACTGGATCTGCGGCAGGCGTTTGCCGATGGTGTCGAGCAGGTCGTCGCGCTTGGCCAGTTGACGCTCCAGGCCGAGCATCGACAGGGCGTAGCGCAACGGCTCGCGCTGCAGGGTGCTGGGGTCGCGCTCCAGGGCGCCGATCAGTGCGCGGTAGCCTTCACGCAGCGCCAGATCGTCGCCACCGTAGACTTCCAGAGTGTCCTTGGGGTCGCGGATCAGCAGGCTGCCGAGCATGCAGGTCAGGCCGGCTTCGGTGACCTGGCCGGTTCTGGCGATCTTGTCCACCAGCACCGCCGCGAGGAACACGCCGCCGAGCGCCGTCAATTGCTCCTGGGTCGGGCTCATGCCGGGTGGCTCCAGGCTTGCGCGACTTCAATCACGCCGCCGCCCAGGCAGATTTCGCCGTCGTAGAACACCACGGACTGGCCTGGCGTGACCGCGCGTTGCGGGTCGTCGAAGGTGGCGCGGTAGCCGTTGGCGGTTTTTTCCAGGGTGCAGGGCTGGTCGCCCTGGCGATAGCGCACCTTGGCGGTCAGGCGGCGCGGCGTGCTGAGGTCTACAGGGTTGACCCAGTAGATCTCGGAAGCGAGCAGCGCGCCGGAGAACAGCAGCGGGTGCTCGTTGCCCTGGCCGACGATCAGCACGTTGTGTTCCAGGTCCTTGACCAGCACGTACCACGGCTCTTCGCCGGCGTCCTTCAAGCCGCCGATGCCCAGGCCCTGGCGCTGGCCGATGGTGTGGTACATCAGGCCGTGGTGGCGGCCGATCACTTCGCCTGAAGGGGTTTTGATCTCGCCCGGCTGCGCCGGCAGGTACTGCTTGAGAAAATCGCTGAAACGGCGCTCACCGATAAAGCAGATGCCGGTGGAGTCCTTCTTCTTGGCGGTGGCCAGGCCGTGTTGCTCGGCGATCCTGCGCACTTCGGGTTTTTCCAGTTCGCCCACCGGGAACAGGGTCTTGGCGATCTGTTCGCCGCCGACGGCGTGCAGGAAGTAGCTCTGGTCCTTGTTCGGGTCCAGGCCCTTGAGCAATTCGGTGCGGCCATCGATATCGCGGCGGCGCACATAATGCCCGGTGGCGATCAGGTCGGCGCCGAGCATCAGGGCGTAGTCGAGGAACGCCTTGAACTTGATTTCGCGGTTGCACAGGATGTCCGGGTTCGGCGTGCGGCCGGCCTTGTATTCGGCCAGGAAGTGCTCGAACACATTGTCCCAGTACTCGGCGGCGAAGTTGGCGGTGTGCAGCTTGATGCCGATCTTGTCGCACACGGCCTGGGCATCCGCCAGGTCGTCCATGGCAGTGCAGTATTCCGTTCCATCGTCTTCTTCCCAGTTCTTCATGAACAGGCCTTCCACCTCATAACCCTGCTCCATGAGCAGAACGGCGGAAACGGAAGAATCCACGCCGCCGGACATGCCGACGATGACGCGCTTCTTTTGTGTGTCAGAAGGGGCTGGATCACGCATAGGGTTTCAACGGGTGTCTTGAAAAAGGACGCGATTCTAGCAGGCCGCAGCCGCTAAGGCTAAAGAGAAGGGCGGATCAATTCCAGACTGTGCTTCTGGCCGGCCAGATAATCATCGATACAGCGGATGATCAGCTCGCTGCGCCAGTCGGCGCGCAGGGCGATCAATTCGTCGCGGGACAGCCAGCGGGCGCGCAGGATGCCTTCGTCGAGTTGATAGTCGGTGTGGTGCTTAAGCGCTTTGGCGATAAAGCATACACGCTGGTAGGTCACGCCATTGCTCGGTGCGGTGTAGAGATAAATGCCGACGATGCCGGTGGCTTCGACGTCCCAACCGGTTTCTTCGAGGGTTTCGCGCACGGCGGCTTCGGTGAGGGTCTCATTGGGCTCCAGATGCCCGGCGGGCTGATTGAGCACGGCGCGGCCGCCCTTGAGTTCTTCGACCATCAGGAAGCGGCCGTTGTCTTCGACGAGGGTGGCGACGGTGATGTGGGGGAGCCAGGTCATGGGCAAGTCTCTCTATGCCAGTGTGGGTGGGAGCAAGCCCCCTGCCACAGTTTGATCGGGTTTCTTCAGTGACTGAGCGGTGGAAACACAAACCCCGGCACTCGGCCGGGGTTCGTGGTACTGCGTTACAGCCTTACTTCAACTTGGCAATCGCCGCATTGAGCGTATTGCTCGGGCGCATGGCCTTGCTGGTCAGCTCAGGGTTCGGCGCGTAGTAGCCACCGATGTCCACAGGCTTGCCCTGCACGGCGTTGAGCTCGGCAACGATGGTTGCTTCGTTCGCGGCCAGGGTTTTCGCCAGTTCGCCGAACTGCGCCTGCAGCGCGGTATCTTCAGTCTGGGCGGCCAGGGCCTGGGCCCAGTACAGCGCCAGGTAGAAGTGGCTGCCGCGGTTGTCGATGTTGCCGACTTTGCGCGAAGGCGACTTGTTGTTGTCGAGGAACTGGCCGGTGGCCTGGTCCAGGGTTTTGGACAGTACCAGGGCTTTCGGGTTGTTGTATGTCACACCCAGATGCTCAAGAGACGCGGCCAGGGCCAGGAATTCGCCCAGAGAGTCCCAGCGCAGGAAGTTTTCTTCCAGCAGTTGCTGCACGTGCTTGGGCGCCGAACCGCCGGCGCCGGTTTCGAACAGGCCGCCGCCGTTCATCAGCGGCACGATCGACAGCATCTTGGCGCTGGTGCCCAGTTCCATGATCGGGAACAGGTCGGTCAGGTAGTCGCGCAGGACGTTGCCGGTCACCGAGATGGTGTCCAGGCCCTTGCGGGTGCGCTCCAGGGTGAACTTCATCGCGTCGACCGGCGACATGATGCGGATGTCCAGGCCTTCGGTGTTGTGGTCTTTCAGGTAGGCCTGAACTTTTTCGACCACGACACCATCGTGCGCGCGCTGCGGATCGAGCCAGAAGATGGCCGGGGTGTCGCTGGCGCGGGCACGGTTGACGGCGAGCTTGACCCAGTCCTGAATCGGCGCGTCCTTGGTCTGGCACATGCGGAAGATGTCGCCGGCTTCGACGGTCTGTTCCATCAGCAGGTTGCCCTTGCTGTCGGTGACGCGCACAACACCGTCAGCCTTGATCTGGAACGTCTTGTCGTGGGAACCGTACTCTTCGGCTTTCTTGGCCATCAGGCCCACGTTCGGCACGCTGCCCATGGTAGTCGGGTCGAAGGCGCCATGAGCCTTGCAGTCTTCGATGACTGCCTGGTAGATGGTCGCGTAGCAGCGATCCGGGATCACGGCCTTGGTGTCGTGCAACTGGCCGTCGGTGCCCCACATCTTGCCGGAGTCACGGATCATTGCCGGCATCGAGGCGTCGACGATCACGTCGCTCGGCACGTGCAGGTTGGTGATGCCCTTGTCGGAGTTGACCATCGCCAGGGATGGGCGAGCGGCGTAGACCGCCTGGATATCCGCTTCGATCTGCGCTTGCTGCTCGGCCGGCAGGGCCTTGATGCGTGCGTACAGGTCGCCGATGCCGTTGTTCAGGTTGAAGCCGATCTGCTCAAGCACGGCGGCGTGCTTGGCCAGGGCGTCCTTATAGAACTCGGCAACGATCTGGCCGAACATGATCGGGTCGGAGACCTTCATCATGGTGGCTTTGAGGTGAACCGACAGCAGCACGCCCTGTTTCTTGGCGTCTTCGATTTCGGCGGCGATGAAGCTGCGCAGTGCGTTTTTGCTCAGCACGGCGGTGTCGATGATTTCGCCGGCCTGTACCGAGGTCTTTTCTTTGAGGACGCTGGCAGTGCCGTCCTGAGCGACCAGTTCGATCTTCACTGCGTCAGCGGCGTCGATCTGTACGGATTTTTCGCTGCCGTAGAAGTCGCCATTGCTCATGTGCGCGATGTGGGACTTGGAGTCAGCTGCCCAGGCGCCCATTTTATGCGGGTGCTTGCGCGCGTAGTTCTTGACCGACAGCGGTGCGCGGCGGTCGGAGTTGCCTTCGCGCAGTACCGGGTTCACGGCGCTGCCCTTGACCTTGTCGTAACGCGCACGGGTTTCTTTTTCCGCGTCGGTGGTTACGGTTTCCGGGTAGTCCGGCAGGGCATAGCCCTGGGCCTGCAGTTCCTTGATCGCGGCTTGCAGCTGCGGGGTCGAGGCGCTGATGTTAGGCAGCTTGATGATGTTGGCTTCAGGGGTTACGGCCAGGTCGCCCAGTTCGGCGAGGTGGTCCGCTACAGCCTTGGCGCCCAGTTGCTCGGGGAAGCTTGCGAGGATGCGCCCGGCGAGGGAAATATCGCGGGTTTCCACGGCAATATCAGCGGAAGCGGTGAAGGCCTCTACGATAGGCAGCAATGAATAGGTGGCGAGGGCCGGGGCTTCGTCGGTGAAGGTATAGATGATCTTCGAGCGGGTGGGCATATTCGGATTAACTCTCTTCATTTGCTGAAAGCGTGCGCAGAAACTCGAGATGCGCCTGGGTTGAGCGCGTTCGTTCAAAGTCATCCATGAGCGAAATGTCGAGGTTTCTTCGCGGTGATGTTGAGTTGCATCAGTCGAGCGTCAAGCGGGTGGACTATTGTAGTAGTCCGGCTCGGCAGCTGAAGGCACCTGTTCCAGAGCGGTCAGCCGTCGTGACTCTTGGGTCAGCGGCGGCATTATACATAGGTCGCTATGCTCACGCAGAGCCTTCACACAAAAGGTGTGTCGTCCATTGGTCTAAAGGTCGCAGGCGGGCGGGGCAGGCTTGAGGTTGCGCGATGTGCTCAGGATTGGCGATTTTGCCATGGGTATAAAGCTTGTAGGCGACAAATGATGCTGTTTTCGATGCAAATGAGCAGGGCGCCAGGTGTCAGGTGTCATTTATCTGGAGTAGGCTCGAACGCAGCCAGATGTTCAATCCATAGATGGAGTTCAGCATGGGATACCAGAAGATTCAGGTTCCGGCCGTCGGCGACAAAATCACCGTCAATGCAGACCATTCGCTCAATGTGCCTGACCACCCGATCATCCCTTACATTGAAGGTGATGGCATCGGCGTCGACATCAGCCCGGTAATGATCAAGGTGGTCGATGCAGCGGTTGAAAAGGCCTACGGTGGCAAGCGCAAAATCTCCTGGATGGAGGTGTATGCCGGCGAGAAGGCCACTCAGGTCTACGATCAGGACACCTGGCTGCCCCAGGAAACCCTCGATGCGGTCAAGGATTACGTGGTGTCCATCAAGGGCCCGCTGACCACGCCAGTGGGCGGCGGGATCCGTTCGCTGAACGTGGCCCTGCGCCAGCAACTGGACCTGTACGTGTGCCTGCGCCCGGTACGCTGGTTCGAAGGTGTACCCAGCCCGGTGAAAAAGCCAGGGGATGTGGACATGACCATCTTCCGCGAAAACTCCGAGGACATTTACGCAGGCATCGAATGGAAGGCCGGCTCGCCGGAAGCGATCAAGGTGATCAAGTTTCTCAAGGAGGAAATGGGCGTCACCAAGATCCGCTTCGACCAGGATTGCGGGATTGGCGTCAAGCCCGTCTCTAAAGAAGGTACCGAGCGTCTGGCGCGCAAGGCCCTGCAGTACGTGGTGGACAATGACCGTGAGTCGCTGACCATCGTGCACAAAGGCAACATCATGAAGTTCACCGAGGGCGCCTTTAAGGAGTGGGCCTACGGCATCGCCGAGAAGGAATTTGGCGCGACCCTGCTCGACGGCGGCCCATGGATGCAGTTCAAGAATCCCAAAACGGGCAGGAATGTGGTGGTCAAGGACGCCATTGCCGACGCCATGCTTCAGCAGATCCTGCTGCGGCCGGCTGAATATGACGTGATCGCCACGCTCAACCTGAACGGTGACTACCTGTCCGATGCGCTGGCGGCGGAAGTGGGGGGGATCGGCATTGCGCCGGGGGCCAACCTGTCCGACACCGTGGCCATGTTCGAGGCTACCCATGGGACGGCGCCCAAGTACGCAGGCAAGGACCAGGTCAACCCGGGCTCGCTGATTCTGTCGGCGGAAATGATGTTGCGCCATATGGGCTGGATCGAGGCAGCAGACCTGATCATTAAAGGCACTAACGGGGCTATTTCGGCCAAGACTGTGACGTATGACTTCGAACGCCTGATGGACGGGGCCACGCTGGTGTCGTCGTCGGGCTTTGGCGAGGCGTTGATTTCGCATATGTAAGCAGCCCCAAAAAAAACGGCCACCTTTTCAGTCAAGGTGGCCGGTTTTTTTAGGCTCTATACCGGGGTGGCGGGTCAGGCCGGTTGTTTAACCTTTGATGGGGAGGCCTCGTTGTCAGCGGTTTTCTCGTGTGCCTCGTCGTGGGTTTTGCTTGAGTCTGCCGCGCAAGCCGCACAGATAGCGACGGCATGCAGCCCCTTGGGCCCCTGGATAACCTCAAACGTCACTTCCTGGCCCGCTTTCAGCGTTTTATACCCATCCATGGTAATCGCCGAATAATGCGCAAAGAGGTCTTCATTTTTCCCGATTTCATTAATGAAGCCGTAGCCTTTGGCATTGTTAAACCATTTGACCTTGCCATTGATCTTGACGCCAGACATACCATATCCCTCTGCACCAGACTCCATCACTGGAGTATCATCCAGTTTATCCGTCCTAACCCGAATAAATAAGGTTGACTGCGCGGACCTTTTTTACCCACTGTGGGTTCTATTGGTTGTAACACCGATTTGCCGATAGTCAAGGCGACCCGCCGTCGGGAGTTGAAATTCTGACAGCCCGCCCCCACCACTGTTACTGAACCACTGACGAACCTTTCTTTCCATGCATGCAATCAGCCAGATTCGACTAACCTTCAATCAGGATCGCCCGGATCACCAACACGATGACGACGGTTCTGCAGGCATTGCTGTTCAGGAGGCCAAGCCTGCTTTACAGGCGCCGCCGATGTACAAGGTGGTTTTGTTCAATGATGACTACACACCGATGGATTTCGTGGTCGAAGTGCTCGAGGTGTTTTTTAACCTGAACCGCGAGTTGGCGACCAAGGTAATGCTGGCCGTTCACACAGAAGGACGAGCAGTATGTGGAGTGTTTACCCGCGACATCGCCGAGACAAAGGCCATGCAGGTCAACCAGTACGCCAGGGAAAGCCAGCATCCGCTACTCTGTGAAATCGAGAAGGACGGTTAACGCCGACCACTTGGGTATGAGGTGAAGCTATGTTAAACCGCGAGCTCGAAGTCACCCTCAATCTTGCCTTCAAGGAGGCTCGTTCGAAGCGTCATGAATTCATGACCGTCGAGCACCTGCTGCTGGCACTTTTGGATAACGAAGCTGCCGCCACCGTTCTACGTGCGTGCGGCGCCAACCTCGACAAACTCAAGCATGACCTGCAGGAGTTTATCGACTCCACCACGCCGCTGATCCCCGTGCATGACGAGGACCGCGAAACCCAGCCAACCCTGGGCTTTCAGCGGGTCCTGCAGCGTGCAGTGTTCCACGTTCAGAGCTCCGGCAAGCGTGAAGTCACTGGCGCCAATGTGCTTGTGGCCATCTTCAGCGAACAGGAAAGCCAGGCCGTGTTCCTGCTCAAGCAGCAGAGCGTGGCCCGTATCGATGTGGTCAATTACATCGCCCACGGTATCTCCAAGGTGCCCGGGCACGGCGATCATTCCGAGGGTGAGCAGGATATGCAGGACGACGAGGGCGGTGAGTCTTCTTCTTCAAGCAACCCGCTGGACGCTTATGCCAGCAACCTCAACGAACTGGCGCGCCAGGGGCGGATCGATCCGCTGGTAGGGCGTGAGCTTGAAGTCGAGCGCGTGGCGCAGATCCTTGCACGTCGGCGCAAGAACAACCCGTTGCTGGTGGGGGAGGCGGGCGTTGGCAAGACCGCGATTGCCGAAGGCCTGGCCAAGCGCATCGTCGACAACCAGGTGCCGGATCTGCTGGCCAACAGCGTCGTCTACTCCCTTGATCTCGGCGCGTTGCTCGCCGGTACCAAGTACCGTGGCGACTTCGAGAAGCGCTTCAAGGCGTTGCTCGGCGAGCTGAAAAAACGCCCGCAAGCCATTCTGTTCATCGACGAAATCCACACCATCATCGGTGCCGGTGCGGCGTCCGGCGGGGTGATGGATGCTTCCAACCTGCTCAAGCCATTATTGTCTTCGGGTGATATCCGTTGCATCGGTTCGACGACATTCCAGGAATTTCGCGGCATCTTCGAGAAAGACCGTGCGCTGGCACGGCGCTTCCAGAAAGTCGATGTTTCCGAGCCTTCTGTCGAAGACACCATCGGCATTCTGCGCGGGCTCAAGGGGCGCTTCGAAGCGCACCATGGCATCGAGTACACCGATGAGGCGTTGCGCGCGGCGGCCGAGCTGGCGTCACGCTACATCAATGACCGGCATATGCCGGACAAGGCCATCGACGTGATTGACGAGGCGGGTGCCTACCAGCGCCTGCAGCCGGTCGAAAAACGTGTGAAGCGCATTGATGTGCCTCAAGTTGAGGACATCGTGGCGAAGATCGCGCGGATTCCGCCAAAACACGTCACCAGTTCCGACAAGGAGCTGCTGCGTAACCTGGAACGTGACCTCAAGCTCACTGTGTTCGGCCAGGATGCGGCGATCGATTCGCTGTCCACGGCCATCAAGCTGTCGCGTGCGGGCCTCAAGTCGCCGGACAAACCGGTCGGTTCGTTCCTGTTCGCAGGTCCTACCGGTGTCGGCAAGACCGAGGCGGCGCGGCAACTGGCCAAGGCCATGGGTATTGAGCTGGTGCGCTTCGACATGTCCGAATACATGGAGCGCCACACCGTTTCGCGTCTGATCGGTGCGCCACCCGGCTATGTCGGTTTCGACCAGGGCGGTCTGTTGACCGAGGCGATCACCAAGCAACCGCATTGCGTGCTGCTGCTCGATGAAATCGAGAAGGCCCACCCGGAAGTCTTCAACCTGCTGTTGCAGGTGATGGACCACGGCACCCTGACCGACAACAACGGGCGCAAGGCGGACTTCCGCAACGTGATCGTGATCATGACCACCAACGCCGGTGCCGAAACCGCCGCGCGGGCTTCGATTGGCTTCAGTCATCAGGATCACTCTTCCGATGCAATGGAAGTGATCAAGAAGAGCTTTACGCCGGAGTTCCGCAACCGTCTGGACACCATCATCCAGTTTGGTCGCCTCAGCCATGAGGTTATCAAAAGCGTGGTGGACAAATTCCTTACCGAACTTCAGGCGCAACTGGAAGACAAGCGCGTGCAGTTGGACGTAACGGAAGCGGCGCGCAGCTGGATCGCCGAGGGTGGTTACGACGCGGCAATGGGCGCTCGCCCGATGGCGCGTCTGATCCAGGACAAGATCAAGCGGCCATTGGCCGAAGAGATCCTGTTCGGCGAACTGGCCGATCATGGTGGGGTGGTGCATATCGATTTGAAGGATGGCGAGCTGACCTTCGAGTTCGAGACCACCGCAGAAATGGCCTGATCGCTCCACAGCAACACAAAAGGCGCCGAAAGGCGCCTTTTTGCTGGTGCGCCAGGCATGGCGCGTTGCGCGAAGCGCAACCAGTTTGGCTGTGGTGGCCACGCTGGTGACTTGGAGGTGAAAGTCCTCTACACACCCGGCAAGGGGAAGTGTTAGCCAGAGGCAAGGGT
>NZ_CAKLBR010000035.1:0-27503 GCF_920984685.1 Pseudomonas sp. Leaf59
TGGCTGAGTGTCAGTCAGCTTATGGGTAGCTGACCCACTGCTATCGGGAGCAAGCCCCCTCCCACAGTTGATCTCCATTTGTCTGTTGGATATCACACTGCTTTTGATCTGCTTTGCTCTGGCTCTGCTTTGGCTTTTGATCTTGATCTCAAGCGCCCCGTCAACCACGCTGGCCGCACGCAGGCTTGAATCCGTGGGTAACCCGGCAGGACGCCGGGTTAGCCGCACTGGGCCATGGATGGCCCATTGCGGCGGCCCACGGATTCAAGCCTGCGTGCGGGCACACCGAGCCTAAGCGAGGTGCCGAGTGGTGGGGCAAGAGCCCTTTTGGTTACTTTTGGGGCTCTTTTCCAAAAGTGACCCGCCGTAAGGGCGGAACCGCCAGTAGCCATCCCCCAATAACGGCTACACACCCAATAACGGCTATACACCCAATCACTCCCCCCCAGAAGCAGTAACCCCATCCCACCCCCCACCCAGCGCCGCAATCAACTGCACACTCGCCACCAAACGCGTCTGCAGCAACGTCAACACCGTCCGCTCATTACTCAATGCGGTCGCCTGCACCGTCACCACATCCAGATACGCAATCAACCCTGCCTTGTACTGGTTCTGCGTCAACCGCAACGACTCACGCGCGGCGTCCAGCGCTTCGTTGCTGACCACCGCCTCGTCTTCCAGCACCTTGAGCTGCACCATGTAGTTTTCCACTTCACGGAACCCATCCAGCACCGTCTGGCGGTACTTGGCCACGGTCTCGTCGTAGGAGGCCACCGTGCGGTCGACCTCGGCCGAGCGCTGGCCGCCGTCGAACAGGGTCATCGCAAGCTTGGGCCCCACCGACCAGAAGCGGTTCGGCAGGCTGATCCAGTCGGCATAGGTACTGCTGGTATACCCGCCCGCCAGGCTCAGGCTCAAGTCCGGGTAGTAGGCGGCCTTGGCCACGCCGATATTGGCGTTGGCGGCGATCACCGAGCGTTCGGCCGATGCGATGTCCGGGCGGCGTTCGAGCAGTTGCGAAGGCAGGCTCAGCGGGATTTGCGGCAACGCGGGAATGTCCTTGCTCACCGCCAGGTTGAAGTTGGCCGGGGCCTCGCCAACCAGCACGGCGATGGCGTTTTCCAGTTGCGCGCGCTGCCAGATCAGGTCAATCAGGCTGGCCTGGGTGGTCTTGAGCTGGGTTTGTGCCTGGGCGACCGCGTCCTTGCCGGAAATGCCGGCGCGGTATTGGTTTTCGGTCATCTGCAGCGAACGCTGATAGGTGTCCAGCGTGGCTTGCAACAAGCGCGTCTGTTCATCCATCACGCGCAATTGCAGGTAGCTCTGCACCAGCTCCGACTGTTGGCTCAGGCGCATCGCCGCGAGATCCGCAGCGCTGGCTTCGGCGCTGGCCTCGTTGGCTTCCAGGCCTCGGCGCAACTTGCCCCACACGTCCGCCTCCCAGCTCACGCCCAACTGCGCGTTAAGGGTGTCGCGGATACCGCTGCTGGAACTGCTCAGGCTCGCGTTGCTGCTGCCGGTGCCCTGGCTTGCGCGGGTCTTGCCGACGCTCAGGTCGACGCTGGGGTAAAACGCGCCACGGGCGCTGCGCACCAGCGACTGGGCCTGACGGAAACGTGCTTCGGCCTGGGCCACGGTCTGGTTGGAGGTGTTCAGACGCGTCACCAGGTCATTCAATTGGCGGTCGCCGTACAGCTCCCACCAGGCACCACGGGCCAGGGAGTCGCTCGGCGTGGCCTGGCGCCAGCCCTGGGCTTCCTTGAACTGCGCCGGCTCGATCACCTCCGGGCGTTTGTAATCGGGGCCAATGGCACACGCGCTGAGCAACAGGCCGCACAGCAAAAGGCTCGCCACGCGGGACCCACGGAACATGGCGCATTGGGCAAACGTTGAATCGGTCATAGCGCAGAGTCCAGGGCAGCATCGGTACGCACGCCACGCCAGGCGTTGAAACGGTGGCGTGCGCGGTCGAGATAGAGGTAGACCACCGGGGTGGTGTAAAGGGTCAGGACCTGGCTGAACACCAGGCCGCCGATGATGGTCAGGCCCAGCGGATGGCGCATTTCCGCACCGTCGCCGCTGCCCAGCAACAAGGGCAAGGCGCCGAGGATGGCCGCCAGGGTGGTCATCAGAATCGGCCGCAGACGCAGCAGGCAGGCGCTGCGAATCGATTCCAGCGGGCCCAGGCCGTCGTTGCGCTCCAGTTGCAACGCCAGGTCGATCATCAAAATCGCGTTTTTCTTCACCACGCCGATCAGCAGGAACAGCCCGAGCAGGGAGATCAGGCTGAACTCGCCGCCTGTCAGGTAGATGGCGAGCATGGCGCCGACCCCGGCCGACGGCAGCGTCGAAAGAATCGTCAGCGGGTGAATGTAGCTCTCGTACAAAATACCCAGCACCAGGTACACCGCCACCAGCGCGCCGAGGATCATGAACGGCTGGCCTTTCTGCGTGGCGGCAAAGGCGTCGGCGGTGCCGGCCATCTTGGCGATCACGTCTTCGGGCAAGCCGACCTTGGCAATCGCCCGTTCGATCGCGGCCGTGCCCTGCTCCACCGTGACCCCGGGGGCCATGTCGAAGGCAATGTTTTCCGAAGCGAACTGGCCCTCGTGGCTGACCCGGTCATTGGCCAGGCTGTTTTCGTAATGGGCAATGGTCGACAACGGCACCCGTGCGCCATCGGCGGTGATCACCTGCATCTGGTTGAGGGTGATCGGGTCCTGGGCATATTTGGGGTTGACCTCCATCACCACCTGATACTGGTTGAGGCTGTCATAGATGGTGGAAATCTGCCGCTGGCTGTAGGCGTTGTTGAGCACCGCCGTGACCATGTCCATGTCGATGCCCAGGCGCTTGGCCTGGTCACGGTCGACAATCAGCGTGACCTGCGCCGCCCCCCGGCCCTCCCGCGCATCGATGGCGGTCAGCTCCGGCAACGTACGAAAGGCGGCGACCACTTTCGGGTACCACAGCCGCAGCGCGGCAAGATCGCCACTTTGCAGGATGTAGGAATATTGCGCGCTGGTCTGGTCACGACCGCCGCCAAACTGCAGGTCCTGGTCGGCCATCAGGAACAGCCGCCCGCCCGGCACCAGCGGCACGTCCTTGCGCAGGCGCTCGATCACCGCCTGGGCAGACACCTTGCGCTCGGCAATCGGCTTGAGGCGTACCAGCATTACCGCGTTGTTGGTGCCGTTGTTGCCGCCGATAAAGCCGGCCACGCTGAGCACCGCCGGGTCCTTGAGCACTGCCTTGCGGAATGTCTCCATCTTCGGCTGCATCACGCTGAACGACAGGCCGTCGTCACCGCGCACGAAGCCGATCAGCTGGCCGGTGTCCTGCTGAGGCATGAAGGTCTTGGGCACCACCACATACAGCGCGACGTTCACGCCGATGGTCAGCAGCAGGCTGAGCAATGTCAGGCGCCGATGGCGCAGCACCCAGTCCAGGCTGATGGCATAGCCGGCCACCATGCGGTCGTTGACCTTCTGGCTCCAGCGCTGCAGCCCGGTCATGCGGCCCTTGACCTGGGGCTTGAGCCAGCGTGCGCAGAGCATCGGGGTCAGGGTCAGCGAGACGATCAGCGACACAATGATCGCCGCCGACAGGGTGATCGAGAACTCACGAAACAGGCTGGTGACGATGCCGCCCATGAACAGGATGGAAAGGAACACCGCAACCAGCGACACGTTCATCGACAGCAAGGTAAAGCCCACTTCCTGAGCGCCCAGGTACGCTGCCTTCATCGGTGGCACACCGTCGTCGATATGCCGGGAGATGTTCTCCAGCACCACGATGGCATCGTCCACCACCAGGCCGGTGGCGAGGATCAACGCCATCAGTGAAAAATTGTTCAGCGAGAACCCATACAGGTACATCACCGCGAAGGTGCCCACCAGCGACACCGGCACCGCCAGGGTCGGGATCAGCGACGCGCGGAAATTGCCGAGAAACAGGTACACCACCAGGATCACCAGGCCCACCGCGATCAGCAGGGTCATCTCGGCTTCATGCAGGGTGGCGGTGATCACCGGTGAGCGGTCCATGGCCAGGCTGAGCTTGACGCTGGACGGCAACACCGCCTGCAACGCCGGCAACTGCGCCTTGATCTGCCTGACCGTTTCGATGATGTTGGCGCCGGACTGGCGGTTGATCACCAGCAGCACCGCCGAATCGTTGTTGAAGAAGCCACTGTTGTAGCGGTCTTCGACGCCGTCGGTGATCTTCGCCACGTCCGACAGGCGCAGGGCCGCGCCATTCTGGTAGCGAATCAGCAGCGGCTCGTAGTCCTTGGCTTTTTCCAACTGGTCGTTGGCCTGGATCTGCCAGTTGCGCTGGCTGTCTTCCAGCGAGCCCTTGGGCCGGCGCTGGTTGGCATTGGCGATGGTGTTACGCACATCGTCCAGGGCCACGCCGTACTGGTCGAGGGCCTTGGGTTGCAGTTCGATGCGCACCGCCGGCAGCGAACTGCCGCCGATCTGCACTTCGCCCACGCCGGGCACCTGCGACAGGCTTTGCGAGAGGATGGTCGAGGCCAGGTCGTAGAGCTGCCCCTTCTGCAACACGTCCGAGGTCAGCGACAGCACCATGACCGGCGCCTGGGACGGGTTGATCTTCTTGTAGGTGGGCATGCTGCGCATGCCGCTGGGCAGCAGGTTGCGCGACGCGTTGATGGCGGCCTGCACCTCCCTTGCCGCGCCGTTGATATCGCGGTCGGAGTCGAACGCCAAAATCACCCGGGTGGAGCCTTGGCTGGACGAACTGCTCATGGTGGTGATGCCGGCAATCGAGCCGAAGGAACGCTCCAGCGGCGTGGCCACGGTGGACGCCATCACTTCGGGGCTGGCCCCGGGCAGGCTGGCCGACACCACGATCACCGGGAAGTCGATCTGCGGCAAGGGCGACACCGGCAGCAGGTTGAAGCTGACACCGCCCAGCAGCATGATCGCCAGGCTCAGCAGCAGCGTGGCGACCGGCCGGCGAATGAAAGGTCCGGACAGGTTCATGGCTCAACCGGCTCCAGGCGTTGCGGCTCTTTGCGCCAACGCCGTCCCAGACGATCGAAGTACAGGTAGATCACCGGCGTGGTGAACAGCGTCAACACCTGGCTCACCAGCAGGCCACCGACCATCACCAGGCCCAGAGGCTGGCGCAACTCGGCGCCGGAACCGCTGGCGAGCATCAGCGGCACCGCACCGAACAGCGCGGCCAGGGTGGTCATCAGGATCGGCCGGAAACGCAGCAGCGCCGCCTGATAGATCGCCGTCTGCGGGTCAAGGCCCTGGTTGCGTTCGGCGTCGAGGGCGAAGTCGATCATCATGATCGCGTTCTTCTTCACGATACCGATCAGCAAAATGATGCCGATGATCGCGATCATGCCCAGGTCATTACCGCTGAGCAGCAAGGCGAGCAACGCGCCCACCGCTGCCGAGGGCAGAGTCGAGAGGATGGTGATCGGGTGGATATAGCTCTCGTACAACACGCCAAGCACGATGTACATGGTGACCACCGCCGCCAGGATCAGCAGCAGGGTGCTCGACAGCGAAGCCTCGAACGCCTGGGCCGCGCCCTGGAACTGGGTCTGCACGCCCACCGGCATGCCGATGTCCTTCTGCGTCTGGTTGATCAGTTCCACGCCTTTGCCCAGCGCGACGCCCGGGGCCAGGTTGAACGACATCATCACCGCCGGGAACTGACCGATGTGCGCAATCGCCAACTGCGCCTGGCGCTGTTCCACGCGGGCGAGGCTCGACAGCCGCACCTGGCCGCCATCGGTGGTTTTCACGTGGATCTGGTTCAGCGCCTCCGGGCCGAGGGTTTCGCCCGACTGGGCCTGCAATACCACACGGTACTGGCTGGCCTGGGTGTAGATGGTCGAGATCTGCCGCTGGCCGAAGGCGTCGTACAGCGCATCGGTAATGGTCGACACGCTGACCCCCAGGCGCGAGGCCGCATCGCGGTCGATCACCAGATACACCTGCAGGCCCTTGTCCTGCAGGTCGCTGGCGACGTCGGTCAACTCCGGCAACTGACTGAGGGCCTGCACCAGCTTGCCGCTCCACAGCGCCAGCAGCTCGGCGTCCGGGGACGACATGCTGAACTGGTATTGGGTGCGACTGACGCGGTCTTCGATGGTCAGGTCCTGCACCGGTTGCATGAACAGGCGAATGCCCACCAGCTTGTCGATCTGCGGTTGCAGGCGTGCGATCACCTCGGTCGCGCTCAGGTCACGTGCGGCGTGGGGCTTGAGGTTGATCAGCAAACGGCCACTGTTGAGCGTGGCGTTGTCACCGTCCACGCCGATATAGGACGACAGGCTTTCTACGGAGGGGTCGGCCAGGATGATTTTGGCCAGTTCCTGTTGGCGCTGGCTCATGGCGGCAAACGAAATCGACTGCGGCGCCTCGGAAACACCCTGGATCACCCCGGTGTCCTGCACCGGGAAAAAGCCCTTGGGCACCACCAAGTACAGCACCACGGTGAGGCCCAGGGTCGCGATGGCCACCAGCAGGGTCAGCGGCTGGTGCCTGAGCACCCATTGCAGCATGCGCGCGTAGCCGTTGATCAGCCAATCGATCCAGGCGCCGCTGGCCTTGTAGAAGCGGCTTTGCTCCGCTTCCTCGGGCTCGCGCTTGAGCAAGCGCGCGCACATCATCGGCGTGAGGGTGAGCGAGACCACCAGGGAGATCAGGATTGCCACCGCCAGGGTGATGGCGAACTCGCGAAACAGCCGCCCCACCACATCCGCCATGAACAGCAGCGGAATCAACACGGCGATCAGCGACAGCGTCAGGGAAATCAGGGTGAAGCCGATCTGCCGCGCGCCCTTGAGCGCTGCCGCCATGGGCGTCTCCCCTTCCTCGATATAGCGCGCGATGTTTTCCAGCATCACGATGGCATCGTCCACCACGAAACCGGTGGCGATGGTCAGGGCCATCAGCGTCAGGTTGTTGATGGAGAACCCGGCCAGGTACATCACGCCAAAGGTGCCCACCAGTGAAAGTGGCACGGCGATCGACGGAATAATGGTCGCACTGACCCGGCGCAGGAACAGGAACGTGACCATCACCACCAGGGCAATGGCAATCAGCAATTCGTGCTGCACATCGGTGACCGAGGCGCGAATGGTCTGGGTGCGGTCGGTGAGCACGGCCACATCCAGGCCGGCCGGCAGGTTGTCGGTGATGCTCGGCAGCAGCGCCTTGATGCGGTCGACCACCTCGATGACGTTGGCGCCCGGCTGGCGCTGGATATTGAGCAGCACAGCCTGGTTTTCATTGGCCCAGGCGGCAAGGCGTTCGTTTTCGGCGCCGTCGACGATCTGCGCCACATCCTTGAGACGCAACGGCGCGCCATTGTTGTAGGCGAGGATCAGCTCGGCGTATTGCTGGGGCGAGACCAGTTGATCGTTGGCGTCGAGCATCGACACCCGCGTGGGACCGTCGAAGTTACCCTTGGGCTGGTTGACGTTGGACGCGGCGATCAGGGTGCGCACGTCCGACAGGTTCAGGCCATTGGCTGCCAGAGCCTCGGGGTTGACCTTGATGCGCACGGCCTGACGCTGGCCGCCGGCGATGCTGACCATGCCGACGCCGCTGATCTGCGCGATCTTTTGCGCCATGCGGGTGTCGACCAGGTCATTGAGCTTGGGCAGCAGCATGGTTTTGGAGGTGATTGCCAGGGTCAGCACCGGGGTGTCCGCCGGGTTGACCTTGTTGTACACCGGCGGCGCCGGCAGGTCCTTGGGCAACAGGTTGGTGGCGGCGTTGATGGCGGCCTGCACCTGTTGCTCGGCGACGTCCATGTTGATGTCGAGGTTGAAGCGCAGGGTCAGCACCGAGGCGCCGCCTGAGCTGGTCGACGCCATCTGCGTAAGGCCGGGCATTTGCCCGAACTGGCGCTCAAGCGGCGCGGTGACCGCGCTGGTCATTACGTCGGGGCTGGCGCCGGGGTACAGGGTCATCACCCGGATCGTCGGGTAATCCACCTGGGGCAACGCCGATACCGGCAGCAGCCGGTACGCGATGATGCCGGCCAGGACAATGGCCAGCATGCTCAGCGTGGTGGCGACCGGGCGAAGAATAAACAGCCGCGACAGGTTCATGAACCGACCTTTTGCGCCTTGCCGGCGTTAACGCCGCTCTCGGTTTTGGCCGCAGGTTTGCCTTGCAGGTGTTCGGTCGGGGTGGTGGGCACTTCGGCACTGTCGTTGACCACTTCGATTTCGCTGCCGTCCTTGAGCCGGTCGGTGCCTTCCATGACCACGCGGTCGCCAGCCTTCAGGCCCTCTTTGATCACGGTGTTGTCGCCGTCGGTATCGCCGACTACCAGCGGCTGAACCTTGACCTTCCGGTCGCCATCGAGCACGTAGACGAAGGTGCCGTTGTTGCCGAACTGGATCGCGGCGGACGGCGCCAGCACCACGTCACGCAGGGTATCGGCCAGCAGGTGCACGTTGACGAACTGGTTGGGAAACAGTGCCTGATCCTTGTTATCGAAGCGTGCCTTGAATTTCAGGGTGCCGGTGGTGACGTCGATCTGGTTGTCCAGGCTTTGCAGTACGCCGACGGCCTGTTTATTCGCGTCGCCACGGTCCCAGGCCTCAACCGGCAGTTTGTTGCCGGCGTGGTAACGGGCGAGCACGGTGTCCAGGGTGTTTTCCGGCAGGGTAAAAGCCACGCTGATCGGCTGGGTCTGGGTGATCACGGCCAGGGCGGTCGTGTCGTTGGCGGCGACGAGGTTGCCGACGTCCAGCTGACGCAGGCCAACGCGGCCGGCAATCGGTGCGCGGATTTTGGTGAATTCGAGATTGAGCTTCGCGTCATCCACCGCGCCCTGGTTGGTCTTGACCGTGCCCTGGTATTGCAGGACCAGCGCTTCGGCGGTGTCCAGCGTCTGCTTGGCGATGCTGTCCTGCTTGTACAGGTCGCGATAACGCTGCACATCAACCTGGGCGTTTTTCAACTGCGCCTGGTTCTGCAGCAGCGTGCCCTGGGCCTGGAGCAAGGCGTTCTGGTAGCTGCGCGGATCTATTTCCGCCAGCAGGTCGCCAGCCTTGACCATCTGCCCCTCTTCAAAGGCGATCTTGACCAGCTCCCCACCGACCCGGCTGCGTACATTGATGGTGTTGAGCGCGGTGACCGTACCCAACGCCTTGTAGTACACCGGGAACTCCCCCAGCACCGCCGGCGCCACACGCACCGGCACCGGCCCGGTGGACCCGCCGAAGCCCGGGCGGGCCATGCCGGTTTTGCCGGTGTGCCCCGCCGCCGCGTCCTTGTGGGCGCTACTGCCGGGCCAGAATTTCCAGCACAGGCCGGCGATAACCAGCAGCACAAGCAGGCCGAGCAGCCAGCGGCGGGAGTTGCGGGGGGAGGATTGCATGGAGTGATCAACCATTGGGCGCGAGAGCTTCTTCTTTGGGAGGCTGAAAGATAAGCACTGGGGCAGTTTAAGAAAAGCGCCTTTACCGGCTATTTACCTTGGGCTTACAGGTTTCAACCGTTGCAGCTTAGTTCAAATGCTATTTCGCTAAGCCGCTGAAGCTCAAATAAAAACGGCCTGGACGAGGCCAGGCCGCAAGCATGTATCAGGCGTATTACTGCAAGATCGCAGTAATGTACCGAAACAGTTACTTCAAAACAGCCAGGGCGGCTTCGTAGTTTGGCTCCTGGCCAATTTCAGCCACCAGCTCGCTGTGCAGCACTGTGTCGTTTTCGTCCAGCACTACCACGGCGCGGGCGGTCAGGCTGCGCAGTGGGCCGTCGGTGATATCGACACCGTAGTCCTGGGAGAAGGCAGCGCTGCGGAAATCCGACAGGCTTTTCACGTTTTCCAGGCCTTCGGAACCGCAGAAACGCGCCTGGGCGAACGGCAGGTCGGAGGAAATGCACAGCACCACAGTGTTGCTCAGCTCGTTGGCCTGGGCATTGAACTTGCGCACCGAGGTGGCGCAGGTCGGGGTATCGACGCTTGGGAAGATATTCAACACTTTGCGCTTGCCGGCGAAGGAAGCCAGGGTGGCATCCGACAGGTCACCGGCGGTCAGGGTAAAGTCGGGAGCCTGGGAACCGGCCTGTGGCAGTTCGCCTTCAACCTGGACAGGGTTACCTTTGAGAGTGACTTGAGCCATGAACGAAATCCTTATACGGGTTTGATGAAACGAATTCGAGAGGCCGAAGTTAACCACAAAGTGCCGCCGCTACCTACCCCGCAGGCAAATTGTCATCACCCCGGGTTGTGGTTTAATTGCACGCTTTTTGCCCGCCCCTTTTCAGGAACCCGCCCTTGATAAATCAGCCCTCCACCAAAGTCCTGGTTATTGGTTACGTCTGGCCGGAACCCCGTTCCTCGGCGGCAGGCGGGCATATGATGCAGATTCTTGAGACGTTTCTCACCCAAGGTTGGGACATTACCTTTAGCAGTCCGGCCGCACTCGGCGAGCATAAGGCCGACTTGTCGACGCTGGGCATTGCCGAATGCGCCATCGAACTCAATAACAGCAGTTTCGATGAGTTTATCCGTGAGCTGGCCCCGGATATCGTGCTGTTCGACCGTTTCATGATGGAAGAGCAATTCGGCTGGCGCGTGGAAAAGTGCTGCCCCGGCGCGCTGCGCGTGCTGGAAACCTCGGACCTGCAAAGCCTGCGCGACGCACGTCACCAGCGTTTCAAGGAGCACGCAAAAGCGCATTCCGACAGTGACGACTTCACTGCTCTGTTCGCCCCTGCGCTGAGGGACGAATTCCAGCGCATGGCTGACACGGACCTCGCAAAACGCGAAATCGCTGCCATTTATCGCTGCGATATCAGCCTGATGATTTCCGACGTGGAAATCCGCCTGCTCACCGAGCAATTCAAGGTGCCAGCCGCCCTGCTCCACTGGTGCCCGCTGATGATGCAGCCGCCCACCGCCGCCTTTGCGCCCTTTGAAGACCGCGCGCATTTTCTCAGCATCGGCAACTTTCGCCACGCCCCCAACTGGGATGCCGTGCTGTGGATGAAGAGCAGCATCTGGCCGCTGATCCGCCAGCAACTGCCGGGCGTCCAATTGCACATCTATGGCGCTTACACACCACCCAAGGCCACTGCCCTGCACGACCCGGCGCAGGGTTTTCATGTGCTGAACTGGGCCGAAGATGCGCTGCAGGTGATGAGCGCCGCGCGCATCTGCCTGGCGCCGCTACGCTTCGGCGCGGGGATAAAAGGCAAACTGGCCGACGCCATGCTGTGTGGCACACCCAACGTCACCACGCCCATCGGTGCCGAAGCCATGGGCGATGAACAGCCCTGGCCCGGCATGATCGAACACGGAGCCCAGGCGCTCGCCGCCGCCGCCGTCGCCCTTTATCAGGGCCGTGAGCGCTGGACCCAGGCCCAGGAACAGGGTCGCCAACTGCTCGCCCGCCGCTATGACCAGCGCATCCACGGCCCGGCGCTGGTGCAATGCCTGGAAAACTGCCGCATCCACCTCGCCAGCCACCGCCGCAACAACTTCACCGGCAGCATGCTGCGTCACCATGCCCACAAGAGCACGCAGTACATGTCGCAGTGGATCGAGGCAAAAAACCGCGCCCTATGAGGCCGGCGCTGGCGAGGTGGTGCGTGAGGAGGCATTATCTGTGCAGCAATCACAATAAAGCGACGGCGCCATGACCCGAGCAACGCGAGTTACCGACCCTTCCTACGAACTGATGGACGATCACAACGGTCTGTCCATCATCTATCGCCAGCACGGTTTCCCCTGCCCGCTGGTGCGCTGGCATTTCCACAAGGAATACGAGCTGCACTTGATCGTTGCCAGCTCGGGCAAGGTGTTTATCGGTGACTACATCGGCAACTTCTACCCGGAAAGCCTGTTTCTCACCGGCCCCAACCTGCCCCACAACTGGATCAGCCAGGTGGAAGAAGACGAAGTGGTGCCCAAGCGCGACATGCTGGTGAACTTCACCGATGAATTATTCGAACACGGCAGCCATGTCTTCGCCGAACTCAAACGCCTGGAACCGTTGCTGGAGCGCGCACAGTACGGCATCGAATTTCGCTGCAAAAAAACCATCGCACTGGCCATGGGCCTGATGCAGCGCATTGAGGAAACCCAGGGCATCGCGCGACTGGGGCACTTCTTCATCCTGATGGAGGCGCTGAGCACGTGTGAGGATTATCAATTGCTCTCGGGCGCCACCACGCCGCAATTGGCCGACGAACACAACATTGACCGCACCAACCGCGCGGTGGATTACATTTTTGCTCACTACGCACGGGAGTTGCCGCTGGAGGAAGTGGCGGACTACCTGGGGATGAAGCCCACCTACTTCTCAAGAGTGTTCAAGCAGGCGACGGGCCGTACCTTTGTCGAATTTGTTAACCGTTTACGCATCAGCAAATCCTGCGAGTTGCTGGCTGACGGAGAGAAGGCGGTGACGGATGTGTGTTTCGAATCGGGGTTCAATAACATTTCCAACTTCAACCGGCGTTTTCAACAGCTCAAGGGCATGACGCCCTCCCACTATAGGCGGTTGGCGGTGCAGCGGTTGACCGAGCAGAACCTCGCCTGACATTGACCGCACCCACCTCCGTGCAGGCACGATCAAAAAATGGCTACATTGCCTGTCACACATGCCTAGTGAACGCCATTAGTCCTCCAGCCACTCAGCAACAACATCACCGCTCTCCCTAGCAGGTGATATTTTTCTGACAGCCGGTTCAAGGATAGGCAATGATCATTAGCGCGCAAAAACTTCCTGCCCTCCACACACAGCCCCCTCACCCGGCTGAGAGCGCCCCAAGGGTGCCGCTTGCCGACGCTGCCACGCTCAGCGCGGCGAACATGCGCCCTGCCTTGCGAACGCGCAGAGACCTGCAGGGTTCAACGCCTGCTTCCAACCCGCGCCAAGAGAAAATCAACCAATTCGCCGGCGCCCTGGTTGAGCGTGGTGACCGCCAACTGGCCGCCGATATTGCCAATGGCCTGATCCGCGAAAAGCTCGACAAAAACGCATCTGTTGATTCCGAGCAGATAGCAATCCCAAATGACTCCACTTTCCGTCAGCGCTGGAGCGAACTTGCGAACGCACTGCACTCGGAGCCGTTCAAATCGTTTGCGCAGGCCAATGATATTGACCTCAACACCATCATGATCGATAAAACAGGGAGTTTGATTGCCCTCAAAAAGGGCACTTACTATGACATCTACTCACGGACGGATGACGGTTGGGCGCGTGCTTCGGTGGACGTTCTGGCGGCAGTAGAAAAACTATCCATTTGGGACCTGATCAACTTCTCTGACAAGGATTTCGTGTCCCTCAGAAACCTGATCGCGTTTTACGATTTGCCTCGATCCACTACCGGTGATGACGTGCTGCCTATCATCGAAAAACTGTTGAAAGGCACCTTCCCAGAGCCGGACAAATCCGACAAGCATTACACGCAGCTTGTTGCCAAGCGCGACCAGCAAAAAAAAGAGGCCCGCCAAGCGATCGCAGACTTACCGCCGCATCAACTGAACCAACGCCTGGCCGAGTTCGCGCCGTTAACGGCAGCAGAAAGAGTAAAATGCGCTGACAAAGAGCTGGCGGTGCTATGCAGTCAGGCATTGATTAAGCTGTTGCCGGAACCGCGTAGCACACACATGGGGCTGTCGGCCTCTGAGATTATCCTCAACGAAATTCCGGAATATTCGACATTTAACCAGGCGCGCGCGCACCTTTTAAAAGCGCTGAGCAGCGACGTTTTTACAACCTTTTTAAAAAACAACAACATCACTGCTTCCAGCGTCAGATTCCTTCCAGACAGCGGGGAATTGACAGGCAACGTCGAAGGCAAGGACAAGACCTTCACCTTGAACGATGTTTCGGATTGGCATGATATCTGGGAAGAAATCAAGAACGCCGTCCAACAAATGGCAGGCGGCTCTGGCGCTGCCGTTGAATATCCGGCCGCATCTGCATCATTGGACGAAGTGATGCGGTTTTACAACGAGCCGGTCCCTGAACGACAAGGTTCAACACAACAGCCTGTGGTGAGCGTCCTGCGCCGAATAGCAGAGATGTCCCAAAACAAAGGTTTCAAAGCATTGGTGGACACAACCGCCAACGATGCGGCGTCCCAGGTTGTGCGCAAGCGACAGCAGGCAGTGAGCAATCAACTCTCTGACACGTCCATCAAGCCATCCAGGCTTGAAGCTCTGGCGCAAGCGATTAAATCCAGTGACGCTGACTCAGTGGAAACAGGAGCAGAAAGCGCCGAAAGCGCACTGGCCATCGCCATGTACCGCGCAATGCTCGCAGTGAAGGCCGATCCCACCCAAGCCTCCAACAAAGTCATCGATTCGATACCGCACGACAGTCTGTTCGGACAATGGTGGGATTACCTTGGCAAGGCGCTGAACGCACGCGGGTTCATCGAGTGGGCCCGCGAACAGAAAGTGGACTTGGCGTCCCTGCGCTATGCCCCCTCGGACCGGGCGCTGGTCGGCAAGGTCAATGGCATAGACCGGCGTTACACCGCCAATGATTTTGCGGAAAAATACCCTGGGTATTTTGACGTGCTCACGCCAGTGTTGAATGCCGCAGCGCCCTTCGCAACACGTGGAGCAGAAATGAAGCTGCCGGGAACCATCAGCGCCAATGCACCGTTTGAATCGGTGTGCAATTTTTATGGTATCAGCACCCACTACAGCGGTCCGGCCTTCGTACAACAAACGCAGATGATGGGGCGAACACAACAGTTCCCTACGCCTGTTGAAGACACGGATCGAATCGTGAACGATTTGATCCGAAAAAAAACAGCGTTGGGGGACAGCAATGATCGATACGCCCTCATTGGTGAGCTTAAACGCCTCAATGCGGAGGACACCTCGACATGGATCAATAGCGATCCTGATTCGTCGCATCAGCCTAAGGGTGCCAGAACTCTTCGGCAGTTTCTTCGAGACAACAAATGGAACGACGTCACGTCGACTCAGCAGACCGAAAACCTGTTAAAGGCGTTGCAAACGCCCGTCCCTCAATCACCGGCCTTGGGCAACCTCTGGGGGTTTCTCTCCACCGACCTCCCCCTCAGCGTTAAACAGCGCAGCAAGGTGGCGGAGTTTGTGAAAGACAATATCGGCCAGCACGACAGCCTTTGGAGCTACTTAAGCGCCGGTATCACTGGTCTCAGTGCCCAACCTGACAAAGCACTGGAACGGATATTGTCCAGTGATAAAGCCGTCGAATTTGCCGCGAAGCTGGAAATCGACATGCAGGGGCGCACGACCACGACCAGCCTGAAGCAGTGGCTGTTGACAGCCCTGGTGCTGGAGCTCGATCCGAAGGCGGGCTCTGCGCGCAATAAGGTTGCAGACTTCCACTTCATGCACGCTGATAACTGGGGACTTCACCCCAACGAAATCAGCCAGCGTTTCGATAAACACTTGATTGACACCGGTAAGGTACCCGCGGCACTTGCCCCGATCGCCTCGCATTTGCTGAAGTCAGGTATGGCGCCACAGTTTGTACGCAAAGACCTGCCGTCAGCGGCGACGCTGGGCTCCTCCGAGTTTGCCATCTACACGATGGGGGTAAATCTGGTCGAACAGATAGCCCCCGGTGCAGCCACCGGCATGAGCGATGAACAGATCACCCGGTTTATCGGGATTGATCCCATTTCAGCTGATGAGACCCAACAACGCGCCATGGCCGGGATGAATCCGGTGATGGATTGGGCTATCTGCAACGGTCATGTCGTGAAGAGTGACAAGGATGAATACACCCTGGAACAAATGGCAACCGCGCAAAAATCCCTGAATAAACAGACCACTGAAGTGGCTGCCGCCAGCAAGTTTCTGGGTACCGTCAAGGCGCCCAGCAGGCGGGCGATGGCCCTTGAAGCGTTGCGGGCAAAATTTGGTTCCACTATCGATTTCGAGAATACGTACGTACGGGAGAGGGTCGGCAAGATATTTTCCGGCGTTAAAGCGAGCATTGCCGCAGTGTATGAGTCCGGCCGTCTGGGTGATCAGTGGGATCCGGAAAAGCCCGGGGTGGACGTCGAGAACCTGCGCAGGCACGCCTCTGAATTACCGGTCATAAAAGAGCAATTTAATAACGCTATCGAACAGGACTATACGCAGCGCAGGACCCACAGTATTTCGCAACTCAAGGATATGCTCAGCAAACTGCCATTGCCGATTCGCGTTGCCTTGAAGAATGGCGGAATGAACCTGTACGCCGTGGGAAATACCGGCGGTATCGTGCTGGATGTCGATCACTACGGAAAGCAGTACACGCTCGCCGTCTACCCGGGCGCTGGAAAAATAATACAAATCCCGGCTATAGACCGTTCGGTGCTTCACGGCAAAGCCGGCAGCGTAACCATCGACTTGAAGGCCTTCCAAAGTGGCGCAGAGCCAAAACCTGAACTCACCCCCAACGTCGTCTTGACGCCCCTGCACGTTGTCGACCCCAATGTTTATGAAGGGGGCAGGCGACTTTTGTTTGCAGAGCAGGCGGGCACTACGCCCGCCAACTACGAAAGTATCAGGTTCCAACACGTGGCCGAAGTGCTGGTTGACACGGCCTACCTGAACAAGGCCAATTTCACCAACAAACAACGTGGGTTCAACCCTGTGGACAATGCCGTCGAGCCCAGTGATGTCTTCCTGGGCTTCATGAAAGTAGTACCCGGCGGCTCAAGTATTCTGGACCTTTACAACGGCGATTATAAGAAAGCGGTATACGACCTGGGCGTCGACATCGTCATGTATGCAGCCACGGAAGGTGCAGGCAAACTCTGGTCACTGCTCAAATCGGGTACAGGCTGGGCGGCGGTCAAGGTGTCTGCCAAATTCATTGAGAAGTTCGGCGCCAAAGAAGGTGAAGATCTTGTGATCAGAGACCTTACAGCCAACAGTACCTCACAGACGCTCCTTTCAACCAGTCGACTGCAGCAAAGCCATCTGGCGGAACTGGGCGACGGGAAGTTTGTGCAGCCGTCCAACATGGAAGACGGTGTCGTCATAAGCTCCGATACACCCCCACACACCAAAGTGACGGCAATTTTCCAGGAAGGTAACTGGTACGCCTACGACAGCAAAACAGCACAAGCCTATGGGCCGGCGCTGAAAGGGTTCGTGTCCGACACAACATCACTCGTGCAAAAAGAAACCTTTTCAGACGGCACCTCAGCGCTGGTAGCGCAAAAATCATTGGCCGAAGACGCCTTTACCCTCCCGCGCGTCAATGGCTTTGACCTGATCAACGAGGGCAAGGTCTACCGTTACGATACCCACGCGCCTGGTGTATTGACTGACCTGGAATCGGCCGATCACTTTAAACCGCTCGAAGGTTTCGAGGCGATCTGCCGAGCCCCGACAGGGCTCACTGGCCGATTCAGGCGCGGTGCCAATGACACCTGTTTCTCCAAGATCATCGACAACGTATCCAGTGAGTTGACCCAGGAACTGCAGGCGCTTGAGCACGTGCGGCTGTTCCCCTCGGAACCGAAGCTGTTCAAAAAGAATCAATTCGTCATTTTCGAGCGACGTCGGTTTAAGTTGGTTGAAGGTGAAATGGGTCCCCAACTGATGCCCGTCCTTGATAAAAAACGCATCACCTACAAGGACATTGTCAAAGGCACGATCACGCAGGATCCACAGTTCGGCTTTTACAGTGCGCAACCCAGTGACGCGTTGGCGCGGGAAAGCCGGGTGGTGAAGCTCAACAGCATCAGCACGGCGTGCGATGACAAGCGCGAGTTGCGAGGTATCGTGGTTAAGGACTCGATCACCGGCAGTACCAATCAATACTTGGTGATCGAAGCGGATATCGGCGAGTTTTACGTTGCGACATTAAACAAAGCGCCTGGCGACGAACTGACCTTTATAAAATGCACACCCAGAGAATTACCGTTGGTCAGGAGCTATAAGGCTAAGCTCAACATACGCCAAGGCGTTTCCCACGTTCCCATTGATCACGATTTTATTGCCTTGCCGAAACTCGATATGGCGTTTCAAGCGCTGGAGCGTTCTGGCTATACGAGACAGGAAGTCGATGAGCTAAAAGTCTATTGTAAAGAGATGACCCCGGAACAGCAGCGTGAAGTCGTTTATCAACTGCAACGGCACGACGCGATCGGTAAAGCCGACATCGCTCTAAGGCCGATACAAGTGGCCGCATTGGATAAACCTGCTGACTTCGCAACCAGAACGGTGGAACAGCAGAACAAATTCTATGCAGAGCAAGCCAAATCCAATGTCAATCTTGGAATGAAAGCCACAGGGCTGGGACCCGGCAATCAAGTGCGGTCCACGGCGGATAAGGCGCGTGCGCAAGCCGCATTACAGACCCTCAGTTGGATACGTAATACTGCGGAGAGCCACGCGCCAAATCGCGCCAATCTCGTGCTTAAAACCGGGGCTGGCAACTGCGGAGAAATGGCGATTTTGTCCAAGGACATTATTAATAAGAGCGGCGGTAGAGCCTATGAATGGTATGCATCGGACGCTCACGCGTTCACGGTGGTGGGTGGACCCTCAACGCTACCATCAGGGACCGTCGACTTTTCCGAGCAAGCCTGGAACGACGCCTGGATCGTGGACCCATGGACCGATATTGCCTGTCCCGCTCGCGAATACACGCAGAACCTCAAGAAAGTCATGGCCCAGTGGGAAGGTAAAAATATAAAGATATTGGAGGGAGAGGCATTAATCAGCCCGTTGAATAAAAACTGGATGGAAAATCTCATAACGAAACCAAAAAATCCCTTTCCTCACGGGTATAACCGTTCCTGAACACCCTGCACAGGAACAAGCGCGCCGTCACCGTGTGATCGGCGCGCTTTGCCCAAGCCTAACCTGACCTGCCCCCCTCAGCCAAACTGCCAACGAGTGCAAAAAAGTATCAGCGAACGTGCACCCAAGGATTTGTCACAAGCGCATTTCAGGGCTGTAATCAACGCACACTCTTCCTGACTACCTGTAGGAAGACACAACAACAATAACTGTCCTTCTGCAGCCCTCTGGGCGCGGAAATGGAGTGCGCGATGAAGTTCACAGCGAAAGCACTGCTTGTCTCTACCTGCATGACAACCTGCATGACCCTCAGCGCCGTCAGCTTCGGCGCCCAGACCCTGACCATTGCCACCGTCAACAACAGCGACATGATCCGCATGCAAAAGCTCTCGAAAACCTTCGAGGCCGAGCACCCGGAGATCAAGCTGAACTGGGTGGTGCTCGAAGAAAACGTACTGCGCCAACGCCTCACCACTGACATCGCCACCCAGGGCGGGCAGTTCGATGTGCTGACCATCGGCATGTACGAAGCTGCACTGTGGGGCGCCAAGGGCTGGCTGGAGCCGATGAAGGACCTGCCGGCTTCCTACGACCTGGATGATGTATTCCCTTCGGTGCGTGACGGTTTGTCGGTCAAGGGTTCGCTGTACGCCCTGCCGTTCTACGCCGAAAGCTCGATCACCTATTACCGCACCGACCTGTTCAAGGACGCCGGGCTGACCATGCCCGAGCACCCGACCTGGAGCCAGATCGGCGAATACGCGGCCAAACTCACCGACAAGTCCAAGGAGCAGTACGGCCTGTGCCTGCGCGGCAAGGCCGGCTGGGGCGAGAACATGGCGCTGATCACCACCCTGGCCAACGGCTACGGGGCGCGCTGGTTCGATGAAAAGTGGCAGCCCGAGTTCAACGGCCCCGAGTGGAAGGACGCGCTGAACTTCTACGTCGACAACATGAAGAAATCCGGCCCGCCGGGTGCTTCGAGCAACGGTTTCAACGAAAACCTGGCGCTGTTCAACAGCGGCAAGTGCGCGATCTGGGTCGATGCCAGCGTGGCCGGCTCGTTCGTCACCGACAAGACCCAGAGCAAAGTGGCTGACCATGTCGGCTTCACCTTCGCCCCCCACGAAAAAACCGACAAGGGCACCTCGTGGCTGTACTCCTGGAGCCTGGCGATTCCAACCAGCTCCAAGGCCAAGGACGCCGCCAAGGTGTTCACCAGTTGGGCAACCTCCAAGGAATATGGCGCACTGGTCGCCAAGACGGACGGCATCGCCAATGTACCGCCAGGCACGCGTGCCTCGACCTACAGCGATGAGTACATGAAGGCCGCACCGTTCGCCAAGGTGACTCTGGAATCGCTGAAAGTCGCCGATCCGACCAAGCCGACCCTCAAGCCGGTGCCGTACATCGGGATTCAGCTGGTCACCATTCCCGAGTTCCAGGCGATTGGTACGCAAGTGGGCAAGTTCTTCTCCGGTGCCTTGACCGGTCAGCAGACGGTCGACCAGGCACTGGCTGCCGCGCAGACCACCACCGAGCGTGAAATGAAGCGGGCGGGTTATCCCAAATAAACTGGGAATACCACAGTAAATGTGGGAGGGGGCTTGCTCCCGATAGCAGTGGATCAGCCAACTGATTCATCAACTGATACACCGCTATCGGGAACAAGCCCCCTCCCACACTGACCGCACTCCGATTCATGCTCCGCACTGGTCCTGATTGCCATGAATACAACACCCAAAAACCGTCTGGCCAACCCTGGCTGGTTTCTCGTCAGCCCTTCGGTGGCCTTGCTGCTGCTGTGGATGATCGTACCGCTGGGCATGACCCTGTACTTTTCACTGATCCGCTACAACCTGCTCTACCCCGGTGAAAACCAGTTCGTAGGGCTGGAGAACTTCACCTATTTCGTCACCGACTCGGGGTTCCTGCCCGGCGCCACCAACACCCTGTTGCTGGTGGGCAGCGTGCTGTTGATCAGCGTGGTGTTTGGCGTGTTGATCAGTGCCCTGCTCGAGGCCAGTGAGTTCCTCGGCCGTGGCCTGGTGCGGGTGATGCTGATTTCGCCGTTTTTCATCATGCCCACCGTCGGTGCGCTGATCTGGAAAAACCTGATTTTCCACCCCGTGTCGGGGATTCTCGCCGCCGTGTGGAAGTTCTTCGGCGCCGAACCCGTGGACTGGCTGGCGCACTACCCGCTGTTGTCGATCATCATCATTGTGTCGTGGCAATGGCTGCCCTTCGCGATTCTGCTGCTGATGACCGCCATGCAGTCCCTGGACCAGGAGCAAAAGGAAGCCGCGCGCCTGGACGGTGCCGGCGCCATCGCGATTTTCTGGCACCTGACCCTGCCGCACCTGGCCCGCCCGATTGCGGTGGTGGTGATGATCGAAACGATCTTTTTGCTCTCGGTGTTCGCCGAAATCTTCACCACCACCAACGGCGGCCCCGGTTACGCCTCGACCAACCTCGCCTACCTGATCTACAACCAGGCGCTGGTGCAGTTCGACGTGGGCATGGCCTCGGCCGGCGGCTTGATCGCCGTGGTCATCGCCAATATCGCGGCGATCATCCTGGTGCGGATGATCGGCAAAAACCTGACTGACAAGCCTTGAGGGCCGCGCCATGACGCTTCAACAATCCCGCCGCCTGCAAAGCCTGTTGCTCGGCACGCTGGCCTGGGCCATCGCGATCCTGATTTTCTTCCCGATCTTCTGGATGGTGCTGACCAGCTTCAAGACCGAAATCGACGCGTTCGCCACCCCGCCGCAGTTCATTTTCACGCCGACGCTGGAGAACTACCTGCACATCAACGAACGCAGCAACTACTTCGCCTACGCGTGGAACTCGGTACTCATTTCGTTCAGCGCCACCGCCCTGTGCCTGCTGATCTCGGTACCGGCCGCCTACTCCATGGCGTTCTATGAAACCAAACGCACCAAGGGCACGCTGCTGTGGATGCTGTCCACCAAGATGCTGCCGCCGGTGGGCGTGCTGATGCCGATCTACCTGCTGGCCAAGAGCTTTGGCCTGCTGGATACGCGCATCGCGCTGATCATCATCTACACCCTGATCAACCTGCCGATCGTAGTGTGGATGGTGTACACCTACTTCAAGGACATTCCCAAGGACATCCTCGAAGCCGCGCGCCTGGACGGCGCCACCCTGTGGCAGGAAATGGTTCGCGTGCTGCTGCCGATCGCCAAGGGCGGCCTGGCCTCCACGGTGCTGCTGTCGCTGATCCTGTGCTGGAACGAGGCGTTCTGGTCGTTGAACCTGACCTCGTCCAGCGCAGCGCCGCTGACGGCGTTGATCGCCTCCTACTCCAGCCCCGAAGGTTTGTTCTGGGCCAAATTGTCCGCCGTCTCGACCCTCGCCTGTGCGCCCATCCTGATCTTCGGCTGGATCAGCCAGAAGCAGCTGGTGCGTGGCTTGTCCTTCGGCGCCGTCAAATAATAATTGCAAGCGGAGGCCCATCTCATGGCCAACCTGAAAATCAAGAATCTGCAAAAAGGCTTCGAAGGTTTCTCGATCATCAAAGGCATCGACCTGGAAGTGAACGACAAGGAATTCGTGGTGTTCGTCGGCCCTTCGGGCTGCGGCAAGTCCACCCTGCTGCGCTTGATCGCGGGGCTTGAAGAAGTGAGCGAAGGCACCATCGAACTGGACGGGCGCGACATCACCGAAGTGACCCCGGCCAAGCGCGACCTGGCGATGGTGTTCCAGACTTACGCGCTGTACCCGCACATGAGCGTGCGCAAGAACATGTCGTTTGCCCTGGACCTGGCCGGCGTCGACAAGAAGCTGGTGGACAGCAAGGTCAGCGAAGCGGCGCGCATCCTCGAACTCGGCCCGTTGCTGGAGCGCAAGCCCAAGCAACTGTCCGGTGGCCAGCGTCAGCGCGTGGCGATCGGCCGCGCAATCGTGCGTAACCCAAAGATTTTCCTGTTCGACGAACCGCTGTCCAACCTCGATGCCGCGCTGCGCGTGCAGATGCGCCTGGAACTGGCGCGCCTGCACAAGGAGCTGCAGGCGACCATGATCTACGTGACCCACGACCAGGTGGAAGCGATGACCCTGGCCGACAAGGTGGTGGTGTTGAACAGCGGGCGCATCGAGCAGGTCGGCTCGCCGCTGGACCTCTATCACCAGCCGGCCAATCTGTTTGTGGCGGGTTTCCTCGGCACACCGAAAATGGGCTTTCTCAAGGGCAAGGTCACGCGGGTCGAATCGCAGAGCTGTGAAGTGCAACTGGACGCCGGCACCTTGATCAACCTGCCACTCAGCGGCCCGACCCTCAGCGTCGGCAACGCGGTGACCCTGGGCATTCGCCCGGAACACCTGGAAATCGCCGCAGCGGGCCAGACCACCCTGACCGTCATCGCCGACGTCGGCGAGCGCCTGGGCAGCGACACCTTCTGCCACGTCATCACCTCAACAGGCGAGCCGCTGACAATGCGGATTCGCGGCGACATGGCCAGCCAATACGGCGAGACCCTGCACCTGCACCTCGACCCGGCGCACTGCCACCTGTTCGACACCGACGGCGTGGCCGTGGCCCGCCCACTGCGCGCTGCCGCCTGATTTCGCGAGTATCTTCTGATGAAACTGAATAAGCAGAACCTCACCCTGTTGGCGCCGCAAGTGAAAATCCCCGCCTACGCCATTGCCAGCACTACGCAGGGCATCGCGCATATCGGCGTAGGCGGTTTCCACCGCGCGCATCAGGCGTATTACACCGATGCGCTGATGAATACCGGCGTTGGCCTGGACTGGAGCATCTGCGGCGTCGGCCTGCGGGCCGAGGACCGCAAGGCCCGCGACGACCTGGCCAGCCAGGATTACCTGTTCACCCTCTATGAGCTGGGCGACACCGACGACACCGAAGTGCGCGTGATCGGCTCGATCAGCGACATGCTGCTGGCCGAAGACGGCGCCCAGGCGCTGATCGACAAACTGGCCGACCCCGCCATTCGCATCGTCTCGCTGACCATCACCGAAGGCGGCTACTGCATCGACGACAGCACTGGCGAGTTCATGGCGCACCTGCCGCAGATCCAGCATGACCTGGCCCACCCTGCGGCACCGACCACCGTGTTCGGTTTTATCTGCGCGGCGCTGACCCAACGCCGCGCCGCCGGCACCCCGGCGTTTACCGTGATGTCCTGCGATAACCTGCCGCACAACGGCGCCGTCACGCGCAAGGCGCTGCTGGCGTTCGCCGCCCTGCACAATGCCGACCTGCACGACTGGATCAAGGTCAACGTGAGTTTCCCCAACGCCATGGTCGACCGCATCACGCCCATGACCAGCAGCGCGCACCGCCTGCAACTGCACGACGAGCACGGCATCGACGATGCCTGGCCGGTGGTGTGCGAACCCTTTGTGCAGTGGGTGCTGGAAGACAACTTCGTCAACGGCCGCCCGGCCTGGGAAAAAGTCGGGGTGCAGTTCACCGATGACGTCACGCCCTATGAAGAAATGAAGATCGGCCTGCTCAACGGCAGCCACCTGGCGCTGACCTACCTGGGCTTTCTCAAGGGTTACCGGTTTGTGCACGAGACCATGAATGACCCGGTGTTTGTGGCGTACATGCGTGCCTACATGGACCTGGACGTCACGCCAAACCTGGCGCCGGTGCCGGGCATCGACCTGACCGCGTACAAACAGACGCTGGTGGACCGCTTCTCCAACCAGGCGATTGCCGATCAGTTGGAGCGCGTGTGTTCGGATGGCTCGTCGAAGTTTCCCAAGTTCACCGTGCCGACCATCAACCGTTTGATTGCCGATGGCCGTGAGACCGAGCGGGCAGCACTGGTGGTCGCAGCCTGGGCGTTGTACTTGAAGGGCGTGGATGAGAACGGTGTGAGCTACAAAATCCCGGATCCGCGTGCCGAGTTCTGCCAGGCACTGGTCAGTGACGACGCGCTGATCAGCCAGCGACTGCTGGGGGTGGAAGAGATTTTCGGCAAGGCTATTCCCAACTCACCCGCGTTTGTGGCAGCGTTCGAGCGGTGTTATGCAAGTTTGCGCGATCATGGCGTCACTGAAACCCTGCAAAACCTCCTGAAGAAACCGGCTTAAAACTGTGGGTGGGGGCTTGCCCCCTCCCACATTGACCGCATTTCAATCCAATAATAAGACTGCTGAGCACTCCCTCATGACCCAGCAAAACCTGTTCCTCGGCATCGACTGCGGCACCCAGGGCACCAAGGCCATTGTCCTCGACGCGGCCACCGGCAAGGTGCTGGGTCTGGGCGCCGCCGCACATACCCTGATCAGCGGCGCCAATGGCCGCCGCGAACAGCACACCCAGGAATGGCTGGATGCGTTCACCGAAGCCACCCACCGCGCCCTGCAACAGGCCGGCGTGGACGGCCGCGACATCCTTGGTATCGGCGTTTCCGGCCAGCAACACGGCCTGGTGCTGCTCGACGACGAGGGCCAGGTACTGCGCCCGGCCAAGCTGTGGTGCGACACCGAAACCGCACCTGAAAATGACCGGTTGCTGCAACACCTAGGCGGCGAACGCGGTTCGCTGGAGCGCCTGGGGGTGGCGATTGCGCCCGGTTACACCCTGTCCAAACTGCTGTGGACCCGCGAACAGCACCCGGATGTGTTCAGCCGCATCGCCCATATCCTGCTGCCCCACGACTACCTGAACCATTGGCTGACCGGGCGTGCCGTGGCGGAATACGGCGATGCGTCGGGCACCGGTTATTTCAACGTGCGCACCCGTGAATGGGATGTTGCGCTGCTCAAACACATCGACCCCAGCGGTCGCCTGGAAGCGGCCCTGCCCGAGCTGATCGAAGCCGACCAGGCCGTGGGCACGATCCTCCCCGCCATCGCCGAACGCCTGGGCATCAACCCCCACGCCATCGTCTCCAGCGGCGGCGGCGATAACATGATGGGCGCCATTGGCACCGGCAATATCGCGCCGGGCGTGATCACCATGAGCCTGGGCTCATCGGGCACTGTCTACGCCTTTTCGGATCAGCCCAACATCAGCCCCCAGGCCTCGGTGGCGACTTTCTGCTCTTCCAGCGGCGGCTGGCTGCCGTTGATCTGCACCATGAACCTGACCAACGCCACCGGAGTGATTCGCGAGCTGTTCGAGCTGGACCTGGCGGCCTTCAACGCCCTCGTCGCGCAGGCTCCGATTGGCGCCGACGGCGTGAGCATGCTGCCGTTTCTCAACGGCGAGCGCGTACCCGCCCTGCCCCATGCCACCGGCAGCCTGCACGGCCTGACCATGACCAACCTGACCCGCGCCAACCTGTGCCGCGCGGTGGTCGAAGGCACCACCTTCGGCCTGCGCTACGGCCTCGACCTACTGCGCGAAACCGGCCTGCAAAGCCAGCGTATCCGCCTTATCGGCGGCGGCTCGAAAAGCCCGGTGTGGCGGCAGATGGTTGCCGATATCATGAACACCGAAGTGATTTGCACCGAACAACCCGAAGCCGCCGCCCTCGGCGCGGCGATCCAGGCGGCGTGGTGCCAGAGCGGCGAATCCCTGGCCAGCCTGTGCGACAAATGCGTCAGCGTCGACCCGGCCAGCCGCACGTTGCCGGTGGCGGCCAATGTCCTTGCCTGTCAGCAGGCTTACGAACGCTATCAACAGCACGTGGCAACCCTTTAAGAGCGAACGACTATGTATCTGGTGTGTGGTGAAGCGCTGTTTGATTTTTTCAGCGAGGAAGAGGTCGGCGGGCAGGCCGCCAAGCTCAATTACCGGGCGATTGCCGGCGGCTCGCCGTTCAACGTGGCGGTCGGCCTGCGCCGTCTGGGCATCGAGGCCGGGCTGTTTGGCGGGCTGTCCACCGACTTTCTGGGACGCCGCCTGTTGCAGGCGCTCAAGGACGAAGGCGTCAGCGAGCGGTTTCTGCTGGAGTTCGCCGCGCCCACCACCCTGTCGATGGTTGCAGTGGGGGCCAATGGCTCACCGCAGTACAACTTCCGCGGCGAGGGTTGCGCCGACCGCCTGCTGGAAATCGACCATCTGCCACAATTGGGCGATGAAATTCGCGGGCTGCATGTGGGTTCGTTTTCGCTGGTGGTGCAGCCGATTGGCGATACCCTGCTCGAGTTGGTAAAGCGTGAAAGCGGCAAGCGCCTGATCAGCCTCGACCCCAACGTGCGCCTCAACCCGCAGCCGGATATCCAACTGTGGCGCCAGCGCGTGGCGCAACTGGCGCAGCATGCCGACCTGATCAAGGTCAGCGACGAAGACCTGCACCTGCTCTACCCCGAACAATCGCCGGAAAGCGTGCTGCAGGACTGGTTGCAGCACCGCTGCCAGCTGGTGTTCCTCACCCGTGGCGGTGACGGTGCCAGTGTGTTCAGCCGTGAGCATGGCACCTGGTCGCAACCGGCGATGAAGATCGTGATGGCCGATACCGTGGGTGCCGGCGACACCTTCCAGGCTGCGTTGATTGCCTGGTTGACCGAGCATCAACTGGACTCGGTGCAAGGCCTGCACCAGCTGACGCGCGATCAGATCGACGCGATGCTGGGCTTTGCGATTCGCGCCTCGGCCTTGACCTGCACCCGGACTGGGCCCGACCTGCCGTACCGTCTGCAGCTGGACTGACCCTGCCCGGGATCGAGTAGGAGGCGGGATTACTCCCGCCGTCCTCTCACACCACCGTACGTACGGTTCCGTATACGGCGGTTCAGGCTATGCGGTTGAGTCGGTTTATCGTATCCAGTATCGAGACCAGCCCGAG
>NZ_CAKLBR010000036.1:0-19493 GCF_920984685.1 Pseudomonas sp. Leaf59
CCCGTCAAACACGCTGGCCGAACGCAGGCTTTGGAGCGTGGGTAACCCGGCAGGACGCCGGGTTAGCCGCGCTGGGCCAAGGATGGCCCATCGCGGCGGCCCACGCTCCAAAGCCGGAGTGAGGGCATGCCGAGCCTAGGCGAGGCACCGAGTGTTGGGGCAAGAGCCCTTTTGGTTACTTTTGGGGCTCTTTTCCAAAAGTGACCCGCTGTAAAAGCGGAACCCTAAATGGCCGTTACCGCAGCAACGGATATGCACCCAAGCCCCCCATCAGAATCAACCCCCCTCCCCCCCATAAGCCTCTTCAAAAAAGTAATCCTTCCAACTCCCCGCCTTGTTCTTCAACACCCCCAACGCCTGCAATTTCTCGGCATAGATATAGGTCCGCTGCGGCACGATAGTGAAATCAATCTCCGGGTCCTGCACGATTTTCTCCACCAGTTCCAGCGGCAACTTCGACTGTTCTATCCGGATATAAGCCTTGGCCGCCGCCGGCTTGTCAGCCTTGATAATCTGCTCGGCCTCAGCCAGCGCTGCATAAAACGCCTTGTAGGTTTTGGGATTCTCATCGTGAAATTTCTGCGTCGTGTAAAGCACGTTGAACGTAGCCGGACCGCCCAGAATGTCGTAAGAACTGAGCACCTTGTGCACCTTGGGATTCAACAACTCCTGATACTGGAACGGCGGGCTGGAGAAGTGCGCATTGATCTCCGAGCCCCCGGCAATCAGCGCCGCCGTGGCGTCGGGGTGGGCCAGGCTGATGGAGATGTCATCGAACTTCTTGTAGTTGGCATCACCGAACTGCCGGGCCGTCTCGATCTGCAGGGTGCGCGACTGGAAACCCACGCCGGCGGCGGGCACGGCGATGCGGTCTTTCTCGGTGAAGTCCTTGAGGGTCTTCACCTCGGGATTGTTGCTGAGCAGGTAGTTGGGCATCGAGCCCAGGGAGGCGATGGCCTTGACGTTCTGTTTGCCTTTGGTACGGTCCCACAGGGTGAGCATCGGCGGTACACCCGCCGAGACCACGTCCAGCGCGCCGGCGAGCAGCGATTCGTTCATGGCGGTGGCGCCGGAAATGCTGTTCCATTCCACCTGGATATCCAGGCCCTGTTCCTTGCCGTGCTTTTCGATCAGGTGCTGGTCGCGCACGACGTCGAGGATCAGGTAGCCAATGCCGAACTGCTGGGCGATGCTGATTTTGCCTTCGGCGTGCGCGCCAACGCTGAGCAGGGCGCTCGCGACGGCCAGCAGGGTCAGGGAAGAACGCTTGAAAGTCATGAGGGGTCTGCCGCGTCGTCGTAAAGGTGACTGAGGGTAGCGACGATTTTTAAGACTGGAAAAGAATATCGGGATCTATTGTTATGCAAATAATCCCCAAACCAACGCTCGGCTGTTATTGTGCCGCGCTTTGAGATACTGCCGCCGACCTGCGAGGAAATCGACGTTGAACACTGACGAAAAAATGACTGGGGACCTGTTCGAGGTGGATAAGCGCCTGTCACTCAAGAACGTGGTGGACTTCAACGCCTACCTGCGCAGCGCGTTCGGCGATGGCCCGTGCACCTGCGTGCGCTGCGTTGCCGGCGGCGGTGACGAGCGCGACTATGCGTTCCAGCACACCTTCAGCTTTGACGCGAAACCCACCCACCGCCGCTTCGCCTCGACGGCAGGCAGTGATGTGCTGATGGCATTGAAGAAGGCGTGGTTGTCCTACACCAAGGCCGAGTTGCCGCTCAGCGGTGTGCTGGAGCTGGACACGGTGAAGGCGTTTGTCGAGCCGCAACTGCACAAGCGCGTGGCACCGCTTTTTCTGGCCAGCGGGCTGGTCAAGGATGTAGAAGGCGAACTGCACCTTCAGCCTCAAGCGGCCTGAAACCAGCCTTTAAAGATGAGGGAGGGCGCAATCCCCCTCCCCCATTCAGACTAAAAACCCGGCACGCCCTGCACACGAAACTCCGGTGTCAGCTCTTCCTCCAACGGCTCCACCAGTGGCCGATCATCGATCCCCGGCATCAGGATCACCTTGCGGCAATTCTCCTCGCCCTTGTCAAACAATTCGTACCCGCGCGCGGCCTGCTCCAGCGACAGCCGATGGGTAACGATCGCCTCGGGATTCAGGTGCCCCAGCTCAATGTGTTCAAGCAGCTCAGGCAAAAAGCGCTGCACATGGGTCTGGCCCATCTTGAACGTGAGGCCCTTGTCGAACGCATCGCCAAACATGAAGCCATGGATAAACCCGGCATACACCCCCGCCACGCTGACCACGCCACCACGGCGCACGGCCGCAATGCACTGGCGCAACGCCTTGCCGCTGCTGCCTTCGATCTTGAGCGTGGTGAGGATGGTTTCGGTGGTGCTGCCCTTGGCCTCGAACCCCACCGCGTCCACCACGCCGTCGACGCCGCGCATGCCGGCGGTTTGACGGATGATGGTGTCGGCAGGATCGTCGTCCTCCTCGAAGTTGATCGGGATCACGCCGTACATTTTCTGCGCGTAGGCCAGTCGGTACGGGTGGTCATCGACCATGAATATCTGCTCGGCGCCCAGCATCTGCGCACAGGCCGCACTGAGCAGACCCACCGGGCCCGCGCCGTAGATCGCCACGCTGGAGCCCTTGCCGATACCCGCATTGGTCACGGCCTGCCAGGCGGTGGGCAAGATGTCCGAGAGGAACAGCACCTTCTCGTCCGACAGGGTGCCGGGCACCTTGAACGGTCCGGTGTTGGCCTTGGGCACCCGCACCAGTTCGGCCTGCCCGCCCGGCACACCGCCATACAGGCGGCTGTAGCCAAACAACGCGGCGCCCGGTGGAATCGCCTTTTTGTTGAGGATCGCTCCACGGCCGTCGTTGGTGGTTTCGCAGGCGGCAAATTGCTGCAACTGGCAGAAGAAACAATCGCCACAGGCAATCACGAAGGGGATCACCACACGGTCGCCGCGTTGCACTGCCGTGACTGCCGGGCCGGTTTCTTCGACGATGCCCATGAATTCATGGCCGAAAATATCGCCGTGTTCCACCGTGGGGATCTTGCCCCGGTACAGGTGCAGGTCGGAGCCGCAGATGGCGGTGGCCGTGACGCGCAGGATGATGTCGTCGGGTTGTTCAATGATGGGATCGGGGACCGTGTCCACCTGCACCTTATGGGCGCCTTGATAGGTCATGGCTCGCATGGGTTGCTCTCCTTTGAGTTGACTGCATCTGAATTAACCGCCCATCACCGCAAGCGGGTCACGGTGAGGGCGACCACGGCGATCCGCTCCACGCGTTCATAGCCCGGTTTATCGAGTTCTTCGCCGAACACATCGGGGTCCAGTTCGCGGTAGGTCCAGCCGAACGCATCGTTGCCCAGCAATGGCCGCGCGGCTTCCAGGAATGGGTCGGTGCCGGCCACCATCGCCACGCCGGTGTAGAGCACCAGG
The DNA here is from genome assembly GCF_920984685.1 of Pseudomonas sp. Leaf59. Classification (NCBI taxonomy): domain Bacteria; kingdom Pseudomonadati; phylum Pseudomonadota; class Gammaproteobacteria; order Pseudomonadales; family Pseudomonadaceae; genus Pseudomonas; species Pseudomonas sp. Leaf59. The sequence continues at coordinate 3,421 of NZ_CAKLBR010000036.1, forward strand.
CTGCCACCCAGGGACAGGCGTTGCAGCGCCTGCTCAAGGATGCGCAGCGACAACTGTTCGCCCAACGCACCGCCGCCGTGGCGATAGGCGCGCTGGCCGTCGTCGTTCATGTAGGGCGGGTTGGCGACGATCAGGTCGAACGTGCCCTCCACGCTTGCCAGGATATCGCTCTGGTAGACGCTGACATTATTCAGCCCGGCCAGCTCGGCATTCACCGCCGTCATGCGCAGGGCCTGGGGATTGATGTCCACCGCCAGCACCTCGGCGGCGTGCCGTGCCTGGGCGATCACCAACGCACCGACACCGGCGCCGCAGCCAATGTCCACCGCCCGCCGCAGCGGCTCGAAGCGTTGCTGCAGATGGGCGTCGATTACCTGAGCGAATCGGTAACTGTCGGGGCCGAAGAACACCGCGTCGGCCTCGGTGGTAGGGTACGGCGAATGGGCAAACAGCAGCTCACCCAGGCTCGACCAGCGCACCGTGCTGCGCCACAGGGCGTCGTGTTTTTCGATCACCCCGGCTTGGCACAGTTCGTCGCGAAACGCGTCGGGCATCAGGTCGCTGTCGAACGGCATCGACCAGCCGAACACATCGCGCAGGTTCATCGCCAGCGGCGTGGCCAGGCGTTTGAACACACGCTCATGGGTCAGAGGCGTCGGTGTAATGAAGCGATAGCCGCTTTCCTTCAGACCCCGGCCCAGGTTGAGCAAGGCGCGATCGGCAAGTTGTTGTGCAGACATAAGCAGGCTTCCTCAGCGCAGGCGCGCACGTAGCTGGATAAAGCGGCGAGTGGCATACAGGCCCACCGGCAGGCAGTGGCGTCGCGCGGTCATCCACGGGATCAGGGTGTTGATCTGCTGCTCGTCGGGCAGCTGCCACAGCGACTCCACCAGGGCCTGGGTGTCCGGGTCTGCCGGGCGATGCTGCTCGCGGGAAAAGCGGCTGCCACGCCCCGGCCGCACCGGTGGCACCCGCTGCGGGCTGACCCAACTGCCGGCAATCCAATCGTGCAGGACTTGTTTTTCATAGCCGCTGAAAGCCCCGAACATCGCCGCGCCGGCGCCTTCGATCAGTTGCCAGAAGCGGCTTTCGGCCGGGTCCTGGTTGCGCTTGATCCAGCCCTTGTCCTGCAGCGCGGTGAGGAAGTCGCCGATCTGACCCGGCTTGGCCAGCCACTGGTTGACGGTCTTGCCCTCGAAGCGGCAGTAGTCCGAATGCATGTGCTGACCGAAGCTGCGCTTGCGCTCCAGCATGGCCACCACCTCATCCTGCAGGTTGAAGCCTTCGATCACGGCGGTGGTGCCCGCGCCGAGGTCGTTGAGGCGATAGCCATGAGCCACGCGCCGGTAGAATTCGTCCCTGCCCTCGCCCAGCGGCAACAGGCTCAACACCGACTGCGCCGCCTTGCAGGCATGGCCGCTGCCGGCGTTGTCGATGGTGACGTGCAGGGTGAAGTAATACGGGTCGATGCCCAGTTCGCTCAGTTCATAGGAGGTGATCAACAGGTGCAGAGGCAACTGCTCGTAGCCCAGGTTATAACCGATGATTTCCGGCAGAAACTGCTCGGCACTCAGCCCCAGGGCCAATTGCAGGGCACCTTGCAGGTAGTGCTCGTCTTCGACCCCGGCTTCGCTGTCGGCATCGTGGTCGCTGAGCAATTTACGGTAGATCACCACATGGTTCTGCGCGGCTTCGCCGTCGCCCAATTCTTCCAGGTAGGTGGTGAGCAGGCCGTCGAAGCGCTGGTCCTGCCAGTAGCGCAGCAGCCCGTAGAGCCAGGCGCCATCGACGTATTTGGTCGGCGCCACGCGCTGCAGCACGTAGAGCGCATGAGCCCTGTTCTGAAAATAACGGCGTGGTCGGCCCTGCTGGCGCTGTTCAAGGTATTCGGCGTATTGCTCGGCCACGGCGGTGCAGCGTTGCTCCACCCAGGCGGGCAGTTGCTGAGGGGTATCGGGCAGTTCGTTGGCGGCGTGTTGCACCTGCGCCAGCTGGCTGTGCAAAAATTCATGGGCCAGCTCGCGGGCATTGGGCGCTTCGTTGTAAAGCTGTTGGTACACCCGCTGATAGTGGCCGTGGTTTGAGTGATGAACAGAGGCCGGCTGGCCCGACAGCGCCGTTAACAGGGTCATGATGGCAGTTCCCGCAAAGTCCGATGCAATCTGGCCTTCAACCGTGAAGACCCCAAACGGGCGCGCGTTAGCAGGCGCCTCTAAAGTGCAGAGCGTCGGGCAGTGCGGAAAATTCAATCGGGGTTGGGACGGCGGGGATCAGTGGTCTATGGGCGCAAGGCAGCACCGACAGCTGATGGCGGCTGATGTGCCGAGAGGCTCAAGGGTATTTCTGACGTGAATGCAGGACGTTGACTATTTCAATCCGCTCAAGCGTTACTCGATAAACAAGAACGTAATTGGGATGTACCACGACCTCTCGAGTCCCCGGCACGCGTCCGCCGGGATAGAGGTAAGGATGCTCAGTGAGTGGTAGAGGAGCCACTTCAAGACGGGCTTTTAAACGTCTTGCCGCATCAGGATTTTCAGCAGCAATGAAAGTGACGATATCGATCAGATCGGCAATGGCCTCATCGAGCCAAACAAGCGCCAGCATCAGGCTTTTGACCGCTGCTTGCGTTCTGCCTCCAGAATGATCGCTTCAACCCGCGCCATCACTTCGTCATGAGGAACGCCACTGCCAGGATTGGCCAGACTCTTTTCGACCTTTGCCCGAAACCACAGATCATGGCTGCTTGCCTGCTCTTCGGTCTCAAACTCGGAAACGATTGGGGAAAGCGGAACACCCATGACATGACCTCCTGTATGAATGCTCAGCAGTCTAGTAGCAACCTCCAGTCTTGTCTCTGCCCTCCGGATGAAATGCAGGCCTGCTTTTAACAGCAAGCCTGCATCCCCGGCATGGTTATTTGCGCGCCGCCTCCCACTGCTTGAGCAGGTCGTTGTAGCTCACGGTTTCGCCTTTGGGTTTTTCGTTGGCCAGTTTCGGCTTGGGCGCGCCCGGTTGGTCGAACCAGTATTGCGCATCACGCTCAGGGTTCATTTTCGGACCGCACACCGGTTGCACCTTGGAGCGTTCCAGGCGGGTCATGATCGCGTCCTGTTCCCTGGCCAGGTTGTCCAGTGCCTGTTGCGGGGTTTTCTCGCCGCTGGCGGCGGCGGCGATGTTGCTCCACCACAGTTGCGCCAGGCGTGGGTAGTCCGGCACGTTGGTGCCGGTCGGCGACCATTCGGTGCGCGCCGGGCTGCGGTAAAACTCCACCAGGCCACCGAGTTTGGGCGCCATGTCGGTCATGGCCTGTGAGTTGATGTCCGACTCACGAATTGGCGTCAGGCCGACGATGGTTTTCTTCAGCGACACGGTTTTCGAGGTCACGAACTGCGCGTACAGCCAGGCCGCGAGTTTCTGTTTCTCCGGCGTGGACTTGAGGAAGGTCCAGGAGCCCACGTCCTGATAGCCCTTCTTCATGCCCTTTTCCCAGTAAGGCCCTACAGGCGACGGCGCCATGCGCCATTTCGGCGTGCCGTCGGCATTCACTACCGGCAGACCCGGTTTGACCATGTCGGCGGTAAACGCGGTGTACCAGAAGATCTGCTGCGCGATGTTGCCTTGGGACGGCACCGGGCCGGATTCGGAGAAGGTCATGCCCGCCGCTTCCGGAGGCGCGTAGGCTTTCATCCAGTCGACGTATTTCTGCGTGGCGAACACGGCGGCCGGGCCGTTGGTGTCGCCGCCCCGGGTGACGCTGGAGCCCACCGGGTGGCAGTCCTCCACGCGAATGCCCCACTCGTCCACCGGCAAGCCGTTGGGCAGCCCCTTGTCGCCGCCGCCGGCCATGGAGAACCAGGCATCGGTAAAGCGCCAGCCCAGTGACGGGTCTTTCTTGCCGTAATCCATGTGCCCGTAGATGCGCTTGCCGTCGATTTCCTTGACGTCTTCGCTGAAGAACTTGGCGATGTCCTCGTAGGCCGACCAGTTCACCGGCACGCCGAGGTCGTAGCCGTATTTTTCCTTGAACTTGGCTTTCAGCTCAGGCCGCTCGAACCAGTCGGCGCGGAACCAGTAAAGGTTGGCGAACTGCTGGTCGGGCAACTGATACAGCTTGCCGTCCGGAGCGGTGGTGAAGGACAGGCCGATGAAGTCCTTGAGGTCCAGGGTCGGCGAGGTGAAGTCCTTGCCTTCGTTGGCCATCAGGTCGGTGATCGATTCGGTCTTGCCGTAGCGAAAGTGCGTACCGATCAAGTCGGAATCGTTGACCCAGCCGTCGTAGATGTTCTTGTCGGACTGCATCTGGGTCTGCAGCTTTTCCACCACGTCGCCTTCCTGCAGCAGGTCGTGGGTCAGCTTGATGCCGGTGATTTCGCTGAAGGCCTTGGCCAGTACCTTGGACTCATACTCGTGGGTGGTGAGGGTTTCCGACACCACGTTGATCTTCATCCCACGGAACGGTTCGGCGGCCTTGATAAACCACTTCAATTCCTCCAACTGCTGTTCGGCCGTGAGGGTGGACGGTTTGAACTCGCTGCCGATCCATTTTTTCGCGGCGTCTTCGTACGCATCGGCCCAGGCCGACGCGCTCAAACCGCTGAGGGCCAGTACGGCAGCCAATGAAATGCTATGTCGCAGCTTATTGTTGTTATTCAACATAGAGACCTCCTGGTTGTTTATTCACAAGGGCACTAGCCCCAACGCATCACACTCAACAGCCATACCAGGGAGAGCGCGGACGCCACCCAGATGCTCCAGTCAGTAACGCCGATCACCAGCAAATGCAGGTAGGCGCTGCCGAGAAGACCGATAAACAAACGATCACCACGGGTGGTGCTGATCGGCAGAAACCCGCGCCGGGGGATGCTCGGCGAGCGCAGTTCCCAGGTGGTCATGCCCGCCAGAATCAGCGCGATGCCGCCAAAGAACAGTGCAGTAGGGGTGGTCCAGGCCATCCATTCCATCATCGACTCCTCAGACCCGGCCCAGGGCAAAGCCCTTGGCCACGTGGTTGCGAACAAACCAGATCACCAGCATGCCCGGCAGGATGGTCAACACGCCCGCTGCCGCCAATACGCCCCAGTCGATGCCCGACGCCGACACCGTGCGCGTCATCACCGCCGCAATCGGCTTGGCATTGACCGAGGTGAGCGTGCGCGCCAGCAGCAGTTCGACCCAGGAAAACATGAAGCAGAAAAACGCCGTGACGCCGATGCCGGAGCCGATCAGCGGGATAAAGATCTTCACAAAGAACTTGGGGAACGAGTAACCGTCGATGTAAGCGGTTTCGTCGATTTCCTTGGGCACCCCGGACATGAAGCCCTCCAGGATCCACACCGCCAGCGGCACGTTGAACAGGCAATGCGCCAGCGCCACCGCGATATGCGTGTCGAACAGGCCAATGGAGGAATACAGCTGGAAAAACGGCAGCAGAAACACCGCCGGTGGCGCCATGCGGTTGGTCAGCAGCCAGAAGAACAGGTGCTTGTCGCCGAGGAACCGGTAGCGTGAAAACGCGTACGCCGCCGGCAGCGCCACACTCAGGGAGATCACCGTGTTCAAACTCACGTAATACAGCGAGTTGAGGTAGCCGGTGTACCAGCTCGGGTCGGTAAAGATCACCTTGTAGTTGGCCAGGGTGAAGTCCTGCGGAAACAGCGTCAGCCCGCCGAGGATTTCGGTGTTGCTCTTGAAGGACATGTTCAACAGCCAGTAGATCGGCACCAGCAGGAACAGGATGTAGATCAGCAACGGGATTAGCTTGCGTTTGCTCATGTTGGCGGCCTCAGCGGTTGGCGTCGGAGTGGGTCATGGCGGTGTAGAACAGCCAGGACACCAACAGGATGATCAGGAAGTACACCAGGGAAAACGCCGCCGCCGGGCCCAGGTCGAATTGGCCGACGGCCATCTGGGTCAGGGTCTGACTGAGGAAAGTGGTGGCGTTACCCGGCCCGCCGCCCGTCAACACGAAGGGCTCGGTGTAGATCATGAAGCTGTCCATGAAGCGCAGCATCACCGCGATCAGCAGCACGCTTTTCATCTTGGGCAGTTGGATGTGTCGGAACACCGCCCATGCCGACGCGCGATCGATCCGCGCCGCCTGGTAATACACATCCGGAATCGCGCGCAGGCCGGAGTAGCACAGCAGCGCCACCAGCGAGGTCCAGTGCCACACGTCCATCACCAGCACGGTGACCCAGGCGTCCGCCGTATTCGCCGCATAGTTGTAGCTGATGCCCAGGGCGTTGAGGCTGTAGCCGAGCAGGCCGATATCGGCGCGGCCGAAGATCTGCCAGATGGTGCCCACCACGTTCCACGGGATCAGCAAGGGAATCGCCAGGATGATCAACACCAGTGACGACCAGCGCCCCTTAGTCGGCATCGTCAGGGCGATGGCGATGCCCAGCGGGATTTCGATCAGCAGCACGCAGGCCGAATAGATGAACTGGCGCAGCAGCGAGTCGTGCAGGCGCGGGTCGAGCAGCACCTGTTTGTACCAGTCGGCGCCGACAAAGTAGCGGCTGGACTGGTCGAAAATGTCCTGCACCGAGTAGTTGACCACGGTCATCATCGGGATCACTGCACTGAATGCCACCAGCAGGAACACCGGCAACACCAGCCACCAGGCCTTGTTGTTCTGCACCTTGTTCATGGCAGCACCTCCAGCAGGTAATCGTCGGCGTACAGCATCAGCCACTGCGCGGGAAAACTGATCGACACCGTGCCTTCGGGCACCGGTTTGTCTTCGGCCAGGCGCACCTTGAGCACCGCGCCGTCGAGCTTGAGGGTGATGATCTTGTAGGTGCCCAGGTCTTCCAGATGCGTGACGTCGGCCTGCAGGGCGTCAGGGTTGTACTCGTCCCACACGTGGATGAATTCCGGGCGAATGCCCACCTGCAATTTTTTATAGTCTGCAGTGGCGAGGCGCTGTTGCAGCGCCTCGGACAACGGCAAATGCGTGCTGGCAAAGCGCACACCGCCCGCCTCGGCCTGCACCTCGATCAGGTTCATGCCGGGGCTGCCGATGAAGTAGCCGACAAAGGTGTGGCTGGGCCGCTCGAACAAGTCCCGTGGCGTACCAAACTGCACGATCTGCCCGCCGTACATCACCGCGATCTTGTCGGCGAAGGTCGAGGCCTCCAACTGGTCGTGGGTGACGTAGACCATGGTGATGTTGAACTGCTCATGAATCTGCTTGAGCTTGCGCCGCAGTTTCCACTTCAGGTGCGGGTCGATCACCGTCAACGGTTCGTCAAACAGGATCGCCGACACGTCGTCGCGCACCAGGCCACGGCCCATCGAGACCTTCTGTTTTTCGTCGGCGGTGAGGTTGCGTGCCTTCTTGCTCAGCAAGTTGTGCAGGTCGAGGACTTCGGCAATTTCCGCCACCTTGCTGTGAACCTTCGCCTCAGCCATGCCCTGGTTGCGCAGGGGGAAAGCCAGGTTGTCGAACACGGTCATGGTGTCGTACACCACCGGGAACTGGAACACCTGGGCGATGTTGCGTTTCTCCGGGGTGAGATCGTTGACCACCTTGCCGTCGAACAGCACCTGGCCTTCGGACGGGCTGAGCAGGCCGGAGATGATATTGAGCAAGGTCGACTTGCCGCAGCCCGATGGCCCGAGCAAGGCATAGGCGCCGCCCTGCTCCCAGACGTGGTTCATGGCGCGAATCGCGTAGTCCTCGGGACCGACGGGCGCTGCGCTGTAGCTGTGCGCCAGGTTCTGCAAATGGATCTCGGCCATCAGGCAATCCTCGCGACACGGCGCCCGGGCGCCTGGACCAGGCGACCCTCGGCATCGAACACAAACAGTTTATGGGTGGGGATATACACGCGGATCGGCGCGTCGACGTCGTATTCGTGCACCCCCGGCAAATGCAGCACCAGCAGGAAGTGCTCGCTGCGCACGTGCAGGAAGGTTTCCGAGCCGCTGATCTCGGCGACTTCCACCGTGACCGCCAGCTCCAGGTCGTCGTCGTTGCTCGGCACCAGGCTGATATGGCTGGGGCGCACACCGAAGCGGAATTCTCCTTCGCCGATGGGGCGCAGGTCGACGTTGAGCGGGAAGTGCACGAAGTTGGCGAAGCTCACTTCATTGCCGCTGATACCTCCAGGCATCAGGTTGATCGGCGGTTCGGAGAACAGTTCGGCGGCGAGTACGCTGTGCGGCTGGTGATAGACCTCGGCGGCCTTGCCGCTCTGGATCACCCGGCCTTCGTGCAGGATGGTGGTGGTGCCGCCCAGGGCCAGGGCCTCGTTGGGCTCGGTGGTGGCATAGATAGCGATGGTGTGGCGCGCCGCGAACAGCTCGCGCATTTCCTGACGCAGCTCTTCGCGCAGTTTGTAGTCCAGGTTCACCAGCGGCTCGTCGAACAGAATCAGCTCGGCGTCCTTGACCAGCGCGCGGGCCATGGCCGTGCGTTGCTGCTGGCCACCGGACAACTCCAGCGGGTGGCGCTTGAGGAACTTCTCGATGCGCAGCATGCGCGCGGTTTCCAGCACCTTGCTCTGGATCACGTCGTCCGCCACACCGGCCTGGCGCAGCGGCGAGGCGATGTTTTCGAACACGGTCATGGTCGGGTAGTTGATGAACTGCTGGTACACCATCGACACGTTGCGCAGGCGTACCGGCGTGTTCGTGACATCCACGCCGTGCATCAGGATGCGGCCGCTGTCGGGCTTGTCCAGCCCGGCCATCAGGCGCATCAGGCTGGTCTTGCCGGACAGGGTGCGGCCGAGCAAAACGTTGAAGGAACCGGCTTCGAAACGCAGGTTGGCGTCGTCGATCCAGGTGTGGCCTTCTACGACGCGGGAGACATGTTCCAGGGTCAATGACATGACACGACCTTTTTATTATTGGAATGAATCTGGCCACTCGTCAGAGCGAGTTTCGTGCCAATAACGGCAGGTGGTTGATCCGTAAGGAAATGGGGGGAACGGGGCGTTCAGGCTTGAACAGTCGGGCTGAACAACTGAACAGTTCGGGGGTTGACAATGAACAGTGCTGAACAACACTTTATGGGCAATGAAGCTCAAATATGGCAGGGGCAGTGTGTCAGCTACCAATAAGCTGACTGACCCACCGTCATCGGGAGCAAGCCCCCTCCCACATTGGCCTGATGACAACCCTTAGATTGTGCAAGCCCAATAACAATAAAAACAGCAGGTCGCCCCATGGCCGAACCCTTGTCCCACGACACCCTTATCCAGGAATCCTGGCGCCGTTGCCGCGCCTTTGGCCTGGACCACCAGAGCACGCCCAGCTTTGATCAACTGCCCGCCGAGGGCATCAGCCAATTGCTGGAAAGCCAGCATTCTCTGGTGCAGACCACCCATCAGGAAGTGCTGCCCTACTACGAGAACATCCTCAGCAATTCCAACTGCCTGATCATGCTGGCCGACAATCAGGGCCAGGTGCTGACGTCGTGGGGCACCCAGCGCTTCATCGAGCCCAAACTGGCTCGCGGCTTCAGCGCCGGCGCCAGCTGGATGGAGCGTTCCAGCGGCACCAACGCCATCGGCACCGCGCTGGCCTGTGCCCAGGCAGTGCACATCGAACACGATGAACACTTTCTCAAGGCCAACCGCTTCATGACCGGCTCCGCGGCGCCGATCTTCGATGCCCAGCGCGAGATCATCGCGGTGCTGGACGTCTCGAGCGATAGCTACCTGCCGCCCTCCCACACCCTGGGCATGGTCAAGATGATGAGCCAGACCGTGGAAAACCGTCTGATCCTCAACCTGTTTCGCGGCGAGCACTTTCAGCTGACCTTCAACACCGGACTGAGCAACCTCGACAGCCAATGGGCCGGCCTGCTGATCTTCGATGAAAGCGGCCAGGTGCTCTCGGCCAACCGCCGCGCCGATAACCTGCTGGGCATCAGCCTGTCGCGGGTGATGATCGACAGCCTGTTCAAGGTGTCGTTGCTGGAGTTGCTCAATCAGCCCGAGGGCCTGCCGTTTTCGCTGCAAGCGGCGGGACGCAACCGCTTCCAGTGTTTACTCAAGCGCCCCAAACAGACACCGGTGCAGGCGCGCGTGTTTACCCAGCCGGCGGTGCCCAAGCCCGCTCCGATTGGCCTCAACACCCTGCATTTTGGCGATGTACGCGTGGAAAAAGCGGTACGCCAGGCCCAGCGCCTGCTGGAGAAGGACATCCCGCTGCTGATTCACGGCGAGACCGGAGTGGGCAAGGAAGTGTTCGTCAAGGCCCTGCACCAGGCCAGTTCCCGCAGCCGGCAGGCGTTTATCGCGGTGAACTGTGCCGCGATTCCCGCTGAGCTGGTGGAGTCGGAGCTGTTTGGCTATGAGAAAGGTGCGTTCACCGGCGCCAGCCAGAAAGGCAGCATCGGCCTGATTCGCAAGGCCGACAAAGGCACGTTGTTTCTCGACGAAATCGGCGACATGCCGCTGCCGACCCAGGCCCGCCTGCTGCGTGTGTTGCAGGAGCGCTGCGTACAGCCGGTGGGCAGCAGCGAGCTGTTCCCGGTGGACCTGCGCATTATCTCGGCGACCAACCGTGCGCTGCGCGAGCGGGTACAGACCGGACGTTTTCGTGAGGATTTGTACTACCGCATCGGCGGCCTGACCCTGGAGCTGCCGGCGCTGCGCGAACGTACCGACAAGCGCGCGTTGTTCCAGCAACTGTGGCAGCAGCATCGCGAGCCGGGCCAATGGGCCGGGCTGAGCGCCGAAGTGCTGGCGCTGTTCGAGCGCCACCCGTGGCCGGGCAACCTGCGCCAGGTGAGCAGCGTGTTGCAGGTGGCATTGGCCATGGCCGAAGAACAGCCGATTCGCGCCGAGCACCTGCCGGATGATTTTTTTGTGGATTTGAACAGGGAGGCGCCGCAGCCCGTCGTCGCGGGCATGGGCGACGACGCGGACCTGAACCAGCGCCTGAAGGCCGCCGGCGGCAATATTTCCCACTTGGCGCGGGAACTCGGGGTGAGCCGCAATACCCTCTACAAACGCCTGCGCCGTAACGAGCGCTGAGCTAGCGCGGCGTCACCACCACCAGCAGGTCGGTGAACGTCTGCACCTGGATCGGCAGGTTATCCGCCAACGCTGCGAGCGCGGCAGTCGTGTCATCGAGCTTGAACACACCGGAGACGCGCAGATCACACAGGGCCTGGGGATCGAACCGCACCAGGCCATGGCGATAGCTGGCCAGGGTTTGCAGCACGTCGCTCAGCGGCTGGTCATTGACCTTGAGCAGGCCACGGGTCCAGGCATCCGGGTCGCTGCCGGGGGTGGCTTGTGCGGGCGTGGCGTGGCCGTGATCAAGAATGGCACGCTCGCCCGCCATGACCTTGACGCCCTCCTCGGCCGCGCCTTTGACCGCCACGCTGGACTCGATCACAGTCACCACCGTGGTGCCGTCCGCCGCCCGCTTGACCAGGTAGCGAGTGCCCAGCGCGGTGGCGCTGCCTTGGTCGGTGCGCACCACGAACGGCCGTTGCGCATCCTTGGCCACGTCCACCCACAGCTCCCCTTGCAGCAGTTCGAGCACCCGTTGATGGCCGTCAAATTTCACGTCCACCGCCGAGTTGCTGTTGAGCTGCAACTGGCTGCCGTCTTCCAGCACGATCTGGCGACGCTCGCCGACGGCGGTGCGCTGGTCGGCCATCCACACCGGCGCACGCTCCACACCCAGCCAGCCGCACAGCAACATCCCCAGCACGCCCACCACCTGGGCGCCGCGAGCGCGCCGGGGGGCAAATGCACGATTGAGGGCGACACGCGCCGGCTGCGCAGGCAGAGGGTCGAAGCTGCCCCACAACGACCGCATGCGTTCGATGGCCACCGCATGGCGTGGGTCGGCCTGGCACCAACGGTTGAACGCCTGGCGCTCGGCGTCGGTGACGTCTGCGTCGTGCAGGCGCGTCAGCCAGTTGGCCGCTTGCTGGATGATCTGTTCGGAACTCACGACAGCGGCTCCGCCCCATGCAGGCTGTGGTAGCAGTGCACCAGCGCGGTGGAGATGTAGTTTTTAACGGTGCTGGCGGACACGTGCAGGCGTTCGGCGATCTCGTGGTAGGTCAGCCCGTCGAGACGGCTCAGCAAAAAAGCTTCGCGGGTGTTGGCAGGCAGCCCGGCGAGCATCTCGGCAATCCGCTCGAGGGCTTGCAGGGCCACATGAATCGCTGCCGGGTCAGGCATGCCGGCGTCTTCGCACTGAATGACCAGCGCCTCCATATAGGCTCTTTCAATACGCCGACGCCGCGCGCCATCGATCAACAGCCGACCCGCCGTGGTCGCGAGAAAGGCGCGGGGCTCCTTGATCGCCTGCGGCTCGGCCAGCATCAGGACGCGGATGAACGCATCGTGAGCCAGGTCCGCCGCATGCTGCGAACAGCCCAGTTTGCGGCGCAACCAACCGTGCAACCAGCCATGATGCTCGCGGTACAGTGCCGTGAGTGTCTGCTGGCGGACAGAGTCGCCAAACGCGGCCGGAATCTCATGCATGCGCAAAAATTTCTCAAATGGGAAATGTTACCAATTGCGCGAACAATGCCAGCAAAACGGTGTGGGAGCAAGGCTCTCGATGGGCCATTCGCGTAAGGAAGCCGGTCGCAAGCCGCAGTACCAGTCAGTTGAGCGCAGATCACCTGTGGGAGGGGGCTTGCTCCCGATGGCTGAGTGTCAGTCAGCTTATGTTTAGCTGACCCACTGCTATCGGGAGCAAGCCCCCTCCCACATTTAGTATTGGGTACCTGTGCCCCCTACAACACACTCCCCATCGCCTTCATCAACACCAGATCCCGCTCATAAATATCCGGCGCATACACCACCCCACCCTGACGATCCACCTCCACCGTCCAGTACCCCAGCAACACCGGCACCGGCGTCGCCAGTCTGAACTCATGGGTCACCCCCGTCGCCAACAGCTCATCGGTGCGCGCACGCTCGGCCGGACTCACCAGCAAATCGCGCAGCAGCAGCGGCTGCTCGACCCGCACACACCCCGAGCTGAACGCACGCGGGCCCTTGGTGAACAGCGGCTGGCTCGGCGTGTCGTGCAGGTACACCGAATACGGGTTGGGAAAACGCATCACGATCTTGCCCAGCGGGTTATGCGGCCCGGCCTGCTGACGCAGCAGGATGTTGCCCGGCCGCGCCCAGTCGATCTGCTCGGGCGCCAGCGGGCGGCCTTCCGGGTCGAGCACTTGCAGGTTCTGCTGACGCAGGTATTCGGGATTCAGGCGGATGGCCGGGAGTTTGTCCTCGCGCATGATCGTGGGCGGGATGGTCCAGGTGGGGTTGAGGGTGAGCCGCGTGATACGTGACTTGAGCAGCGGCGTCTGGCGTTCGGCGCGGCCGACCTGCAGGCGCGTCTGCCACACCGGGATGCCGCTCTGGTACACGCTCAATTGCGCCGCCGCAACGTTGACCAGCACCCCTTCGGGCTCCAGGTCCTGAGCCAGCCAGCGAAAACGCTCAAGGTTGATGCGCAACTGTTCGCGGCGCATCGCCGGGCTGATGTTCAACTCGGCCACGGTACCGGCGCCGATCACGCCATCGGACTGCAGCGAATGGCTGAGCTGGAACGCCTTGACCGCATTGACCAGTTCCGCGCGGTATTGCCTGGCGCTGCCCTTGGGTTCGCTGGCCAGGTAGCCACCGTGGTACAAGCGCCGCGCCAGTTCGGGCACGCGCGGGTCTTCCATGCCGGGGCGCAGCAGTGCGCCGCTGGCGACCGCGTCCCACTGCGGCAAAGGCTGCTGGCGCACGCTGGAATAGACATTGCGCAGGCTGCGGTAGAGATCGGCGCTGGGCCGTGCCTGGTCGAACGCCTGCGCCATGTCCTGCAGGCCGGTGGCGGCAAATGCCAGCACTTCGAGCGTGGGATCGACGGTCGGCGGTTGGGCATGCCACAGCGGTTCGAAACGCGATTGCTGCAGGCGCCCGTAATGCAGGTCCTGCAGGGCTTGCAGGTAGTGACGGCTGGTGTCGATATCGCTGCACAGCACGTTGCTCGCGGCATCGGCAGTGGGCAGGCGGTAGTGATCGGGGTCCAGGCCGTCGTCGGCGAGCAGCTGCAACTGGGTGTTCAAGCCTTGCCGACGTTCATCGGCGGTCCACAGTGGCGTATCACCTTGCTGCTGGTAAAACGCTTGCAGGCGCGTAAGGGCGGCGGCGTCCACTTGCGCGGCGAAACCTGGGCAGACGCCGGGCAATTGCGCGAGGGCTTGTTGCACGGGGGCCAGCTCCACCGGGGCAGGCTCGACAACCGGTAATGCCTCCAGCGGCAGCTCGTCGGCTGTCGCGACCAGTGGTGCAACGATCAGGCAAAGGCTCAAGTAACATGCGTGTTTTTTGAACAATGACTTTGCTCCAATCCTACAGCGGGGGGTATGTACTGTAGATGCTGACTTTTATATGTCGCCTCGGTTTCATGACGGTGACCATGGGCACTTTGAGCACTGTCGCGCTCGCCGCCAATGGCAACCCTCCCACGTTGTATAGCAGCCTGGCGCGCTCGGCTCCAGAACTCAATCCCACGGTATTGAAAAGCGCCCTGAGCGCGGTGCAATGTGCGGTCAACAACGGCGAGGAACGCTCCGAACGCCTGGCCGTGATCGACTACTCCCAGCCTTCTACCGCCCGTCGGCTGTGGATTTTCGACCTGCGCAAACGCACCCTGGTGCTGCGCGATCTGGTGGCCCACGGCGCCAACTCCGGGGAAAATTTCGCCACGCAGTTTTCCAACCTCGAAGGCAGCCACCAATCCAGCCTGGGCCTGTTCCGCACCCAGGAAAGCTACCTGGGCACCCATGGCTACTCGCTGCGCATGGACGGCCTGGAGCCGGGCTTCAATGACCTGGCCCGCGACCGCGCCCTGGTGATCCACGCCGCCGACTACGTCAGCCCGCTGTGGAGCAAGCGCGAAGGCCGTATCGGCCGCAGCCAGGGCTGCCCGGCGGTGCGTCCGCAGGTGGCGCGCCAGGTGGTCGACAAACTCAAGGATGGGCAGTTCATGTTCTCCTGGTATCCCGACCAGCGCTGGTTGAAGTCCTCGACGTACCTCAATTGCAAGCCCCAACAGGTGGCAACCAGTCGTACAATCCGTGGCGGTTAGCCTGTCCCCACCGAGATAAGAGAGCGTCCCATGCTTCTACACACGTCCACCTGGATCGAGATCGGCCAGTTTCTTGAACGCAGCCGCACGGTGGTCATCCCCATCGGTTCCAACGAGCAGCACGGCCCTACCGGCCTCTTGGGCACCGACTGGATGTGCCCGGAAATCATCGCCCATGAAGCACAAAAGCACGCCGATATGCTGATCGGTCCCACGTTCAATATCGGCATGGCCCAGCATCACCTGGGGTTCCCCGGCACTATCTCACTGCGCCCTTCCACTTTTATCGCCGCCATCGGCGACTGGGTGCGCTCACTGGCCGGGCATGGTTTCGAGAAGATCCTGTTTCTCAACGGCCACGGCGGCAACATCGCGACGATTGAAGCGGCGTTTTCCGAACTGTATGCCGAGGCCAGCTTCGCCCGTCGCCCGGCGGGGTTTGCCCTCAAACTGGTGAACTGGTGGGACCTGGAAGGCGTTACCGACCTGGCCCACCGTCAATTTCCAGTGGGCCATGGCAGCCATGCCACGCCTTCGGAGATTGCCGTGACGCAGTGGGCGTATCCGGAGTCGATCAAGTCCGCCGACTATTCGCCGCAGATCGCCAACACCGGGCCGATCCGCGAAGCACTGGACTTCCGCGCCCGCTTCCCCGACGGTCGGATGGGCTCGGACCCGGCCCTGGCGACGGTGGAGAAAGGCGGTGAACTGGTGGCGTTGGCGGCCCGGGGGCTGGTCAAGACCGTGGACAGTTTCAGCAACGAAGCACGTATTTAATGTAGCGCAGCACACTGGAGCCTCTGTGAAGAGCAGGCTTGTTGTGGCGAGCAGGCTTGCCCTAATGCCAGTCAGTTAAGCGCCGCTCCCCTGTGGCGAGCAGGCTTGTCCTGCGTTGGGCTGCGCAGCAGCCCCAAAGCCAGGCGCTGAGCCGTATCAGGTACACCGCGTTTTGCTTGATTGGGGGCGCTTCGCACCCCAACGCGGGGCAAGCC
>NZ_CAKLBR010000037.1:0-10391 GCF_920984685.1 Pseudomonas sp. Leaf59
CGGGCACGGCGATCTTGATCACGGTGAAACCGTGTTCCTTGCCGGCTTTTTCGGCGAAGGCCCATTCGGTCTGGAACCAGGGCTCTTCGGCCTGTTTGACCAGGAAGCCGATTTTTACTTCTTCAGCAGCCAGCAGCAGGCCGCTCAGGCTCATGGCCGACACCGCGACAGCGGCGCAGCACAGGGAACGCAAACCACGACGACGATTCATAGGGTGACTCCTTGTTGTTGTTTTTGAATGTTCGTTTTTAAGGTTTATCCGGCAAAGCGGTGACAGGGCTTGCCTGGCACGTCGACCTCCATGGCCAGCACCGCCCCATCCAGCGGATGGCCCAAGGGGCTGGCGGCACTGGTGATGTACAACGTGGTGAGATCCGGCCCGCCGAACACGCAACTGGTGGGGCGACTGACGGGCAGTTCGACGATACGGTCGACCTCCCCGGCAGGCGTCAGGCGCAGCAGGCAACTGCCGTCCCAACGGGCGTTCCAGATATAGCCGTCGGCGTCCATGGCCGAGCCGTCGGGCCCGCCGCGCGCATGCGGGCCGAACCACAGCTGCGCCGGCTCAAGCTGACCGTCCGCCTGGATGCCATGCCGATACAGCGTGGCGTCCAGGCTGTCGCCAAAATGCACCTGACGGCCGTCGTCGCTCCACAGCAAGGTGTTGGGAATGCCCAGCCCGCTCAGCAGCGGCGTGACCGTCGCATCGGCATCGATACGAAACAGCCCGCCGGAACGCCGGGTGATGGGCAGGTCCTCACCCTGCTCGCCGATGTTGTTCTGCATGGTGCCCAGCCACAGCCGGCCCTGGGCATCGCAGCGCGCTTCATTGCCACGGTTGCCCGCCTGCGGGTCGGCCACGCACAGCAGGGTCAGCGCCTCGGTGACCAGGTCCAGGCGATACACGCCACTGCTCAAGGTCACCAGCGCGTCGCCGCTTTCGCACGGGATAAACGCCGAGACGTGCTCGGGCAATTGCCACACCTGCAGTTGCCCGCCCATCAGGCGCAGGGCCTGTTTGCCGGCGATATTCACCCAGTACAGCGCCTGGGTGGGCGCGTCCCAGAATGGCCCCTCGCCCAACTGCGCACGGTGCGGGGTAACGGCGATAAACGACATGACGCCTCCTGATCCGGGTTGTTTACAGCGCCTCGCGCGACGGCGTGCCGTCCACCAGCCGCTGGATACGCAGCGGGTTGGCATTCTTCAGCGCCTCGGGCAGCAGGCTGTCAGGGTAGTTCTGGAAACACACCGGGCGCAGGAAGCGGTCGATGGCCAGGGTGCCGACCGAGGTGCCACGGGCATCGGACGTCGCCGGGTACGGGCCACCGTGCACCATCGAATCGCACACCTCCACGCCGGTCGGATAGCCGTTGAGCAGGATGCGCCCGACTTTCTGTTCCAGCAGGGGCGTGAGCTCGGCGAACTGTTGCAGGTCAGCCGGCTCGCCGATCACCGTCGCCGTCAGTTGACCGTGCAGGCCGTGCAGGGCGGCGCTGAGTTGTGCCTGGTCGGCCACTTCGACGAACACCGTGGTGGGACCGAACACTTCTTCCTGCAGGACTTCATCGCCGTCGATCAGCAACTGCGCATCGGCCTTGAACAACTGCGGTTGAGCTTGATTGCCAGCCTGCGCGGTGCCTGCCAGATGCTGGATGCCCGGGTGTGCGAAAAGTTTTTCCAGGCCCTTGCCGTAGCTGCCCAGGGTGCCGGCATTGAGCATGGTTTGCGCCGGTTGTTCACCGATCAACTGCGCCACCTGCCGAGTGAATGCGGTAAAGGCCGGCGACGCAATGCCGATCACCAGGCCCGGGTTGGTGCAGAACTGGCCGCACCCCTGCACCACCGAGGCGGTCAGGTCGCGGGCGACGGTTTCGGCGCGGGCTGCGAGGGCCTGGGGCAGCACGATTATCGGGTTGATGCTCGACATCTCGGCAAACACCGGGATCGGTTGCGCACGCGCCGCCGCCATGTCGCACAGTGCGCGGCCACCCTTGAGCGAACCGGTAAAGCCCACGGCCTGGATCGCCGGGTGCTTGACCAGGGCTTCGCCGACGCCACCGCCGAAGATCATATTGAACACACCGGCCGGCATCTCGGTGGCCTCGGCCGCACGGATGATCGCGTTGGCCACCTGCTCGGCCGTGGCCATGTGGCCGCTATGGGCCTTGAACACCACCGGGCAACCGGCCGCCAGCGCTGCGGCGGTGTCGCCGCCGGCGGTGGAGAATGCCAGTGGGAAGTTGCTTGCCCCGAACACCGCGACCGGGCCGAGGCCGATGCGGTATTGGCGCAGGTCCGGACGCGGCATGGGCTGGCGGTCCGGCAGTGCCTTGTCGATACGCGCACCGTAGAAATCACCTCGGCGCAGCACGGTGGCGAACAGGCGCATCTGGCCGCTGGTACGCCCGCGCTCGCCCTTGATACGCGCGGCCGGCAGTGCGGTTTCGCGGCATACCAGTTCAATGAAGTTGTCGCTCAACCCGTCCAGCTCGTCGGCGATGGCATCGAGAAACTGCGCACGGCGCGCGGCGCTCAAGGCACGGTAAGCCGGGTAAGCCTGGGCGGCGGCCAGGGCGGCGGCGTCGACCTCTTCGGGGGTGGCCTGGTAGAAATCCTGGGGCAAGGCCTCGCCGGTGGTCGCGTCGACGCTGTGCAGCTTGACGCTGCCGTTGGCGCTGCGCTGGCCGCCGATGTAATTGTGGCCGAGGAACTGGGTCATGGTGAGGTCTCCTTTAAAGGGTGATGACGTTGCCGGGTTCGAATGCCGCGGCACTGCTGCCGACACGGTTGACCAGCGGCGCGCCGAATTCGGCCTGGCTGATCTCGAACACATCGCCGGCCTGGGTACGTATACCGTCGGCGAATGACAGCGTGGCGGTGCCGAAGAAATGAATGTGCACGTCGCCGGGCTTGAGGAACTGGCGGTACTTGAAGTGGTGGTATTCGAGGTTTTCCAGGCTGTGGCACATATTGGCCTCACCGCTGAGGAATTCGTTCCGCCAGATTTCTTCGCCGTCGCGCAGGATGCGGCTGGTGCCGGCCAGGTGCTGGGGCAGCTCGCCCACGCGCAACTCCGGGCCGTAGCTGCAACTGCGCAGTTTGGAATGGGCCAGGTAGAGGTAGTTCTTGCGCTCCATGATGTGGTCGGAGAACTCGTTGCCCACCGCAAACCCCAGGCGATACGGCTTGCTGTCGGGGCCGATGACGTACAGGCCGCCGATCTCCGGTTCTTCACCGGCGTCTTCGGCGAACGGCGGCACCGGGAAGGCCTCGCCCGGGCGCACCACGGTGCTGCCGTCGCCCTTGTAGAACCACTCTGGCTGCACGCCCGCCTGACCGGCTGCGGGTTTGCCGCCCTCCACGCCCCATTTGAAGATGCGCATGGTGTCGGTCATCGCGCCTTCGTCGCCGGCCTGCTGGTGCATCTTGTCGCGCGCCGAGGCGCTGCCCAGGTGGGTCAGGCCGGTGCCGCTGATCAGCATATGCGCCGGGTCCGGGTGGTCCAGCGGCGGCAGGATCTTCAGGTCGGCGAGCAGCGCCGGGTAATCATGGCGGTCACCCAGGCCCAGGCGCTCGACGTACTGCGCCAGGCCCACGCCTGCGTCGATGGCCGCCAGGGCCAATTCGCGCACGCTGTGGGCGCCCTGCACTTCACGCAACGTGTCGCCATCGACAACACCGACGCGACGCTCACCGTTGCGCAATTCGAACTGGACTAAACGCATATCTGTTCTCCTGAGTTAAGTACGTGTGGCGCCACGGGCGCTGGCGGCGAACTGGTCGGCAGGCAGTACATGCCGGCGCTCGAGCAGACGATAGACCACCAGGGTCAGCACCAGCCCGAACAGCATCACCGCAGACAAAAAATACAGGCCCGACGCCAGATTACCGGTGTATTCCTTCAGCGCGCCGATCACGAACGGGCCGATGTAGCCACCGAGGTTGCCCACCGAGTTGATCAGCGCAATGCCCGCCGCCGCACTGGCGCCGGCAAAGAACCGCCCCGGCAAGGTCCAGAAGACTGCCGTGCAGGAAAACATCGCGAATGCCGCCAGGCACAGCGCGGCCATCTGCAGCACCGGCGCATTCAGCCAGGCGCTGAAGAACAGGCCGATGGCGCCCAGCACATAAAGCACAGCGAGGTGGCCGTAGCGATCATTCAAACGGTCGGAACTGCGCGGAATCAGCAGCAGGCCGATGATGCCGAACAGATAGGGCACGGCTGAGATGAAACCGGTGGTGAGGTCGCTGCCGCCGAACTGCTTGATCAGGGTCGGCAGCCACAGGCCCAGGCCGTAGATGCTCAAGGTCACCGGCAGATAGAACAGCGCCAGCAGCAACACGCGCGTGTCCTTGAGGGCGTGCAGCGGGTTGCCGTGACGGGTCTGGCCGTAGGCTTGCAGGTCTTTGTGCAGTTCGCCGCTGAGCCAGGCTTTTTCGTCCTCGCTCATCCACTTGACCTGGTGCGGGCCATCCGGCAGGTAGCGCAGCACCGGCCAGGTGAGCAGGATCGCCGGGGTGCCGATCACGATGAACAGCCATTGCCAGCCGTGCAGGCCGAGAATGCCGTCCATGCCGAGCAGGCCGCCGGACACGGGGCCGGTGATCATCATCGCAATGGGCTGGGACAGGATGAACAGCCCGAGGATCTTGCCGCGATGGCGCACCGGGAACCACTGGGTGATGTAATAGAGCACCCCGGGAAAGAACCCCGCCTCCGCCGCGCCGAGCAGAAAGCGCATCACATAGAAGCTGTGCGGGCCTTGCACGAAGGCCATGCCGATGGTGATGACGCCCCAGGTGATCATGATCCGCGCGAACCAGCGCCGCGCGCCGAAGCGGTCGAGCATCAGGTTGCTGGGAATCTCGAACAGGAAGTAGCCAATGAAGAACAGCCCGGCGCCCAGGCCGTAGGCCGCGTCGCCGATACCCACGTCGGCGCCCATGTGCAGCTTGGCGAAGCCCACGGCGGAACGGTCCACGTAGGCAATCAGGTACAGCAGGATCAGGAAGGGAATCAGTTTCAGCGTAATGCGCTGAACAAGCCGCAGTTCCTGGCTCATGGGGGTCGATCTCCGATTGTTGTTCTTATAGAAGCTCGGGGACGCCTCTGACGAAAAAACGCCAGGGTCATACCTCAATTCAAGCTGACTATATAGTAGGACTATTTACAAAACAACACTTCCAAAGCTGCGAATTTGCGCTTATGTTTAGCCGAAGATAGAACATATAGTCATACAATAAGAGAATCGATCATGTCTGATAAAACGCCCGGCCTACGCTCCGCCCAGTGGTTTGGTACTGCCGACAAAAACGGCTTCATGTACCGCAGCTGGATGAAGAATCAGGGCATTGCCGACCATCAGTTCCATGGCAAGCCGATCATCGGTATCTGCAATACCTGGTCGGAGCTGACCCCGTGCAACGCGCATTTCCGCCAGATTGCCGAGCATGTCAAACGCGGCGTGATCGAGGCCGGTGGTTTCCCGGTGGAGTTTCCGGTGTTCTCCAATGGCGAATCCAACCTGCGCCCCACCGCCATGCTCACGCGCAACCTGGCGAGCATGGACGTGGAAGAAGCGATTCGCGGCAACCCGATTGACGGCGTGGTGCTGCTGACCGGTTGCGACAAGACCACCCCGGCGCTGTTGATGGGCGCCGCCAGTTGTGACGTGCCGGCCATCGTGGTCACCGGCGGGCCGATGCTCAACGGCAAGCACAAGGGTCAGGACATCGGCTCGGGCACCGTGGTGTGGCAGCTCAGTGAACAGGTCAAGGCCGGCACCATTACCCTGGATGATTTCCTCGCGGCCGAAGCCGGCATGTCGCGCTCGGCGGGCACCTGCAACACCATGGGCACCGCCTCGACCATGGCTTGCATGGCTGAGGCGCTGGGCACTTCACTGCCGCACAACGCGGCGATTCCGGCGGTGGATGCGCGACGTTATGTGCTGGCGCACATGTCCGGCATGCGCGCGGTGGAGATGGTGCGCGAAGACTTGCGGCTGTCGAAGATCCTCACCAAGGAAGCGTTTGAAAACGCAATTCGCGTGAACGCGGCCATCGGCGGTTCGACCAACGCGGTGATTCACTTGAAGGCCATTGCCGGGCGCATCGGTGTGGAGCTTGACCTCGACGACTGGACCCGCATCGGTCGGGGCATGCCGACCATCGTCGACCTGCAGCCGTCGGGGCGCTTCCTGATGGAAGAGTTCTACTACGCCGGCGGCCTGCCGGCGGTGCTGCGCCGGCTGGGTGAAGCCAATCTGATCCCGCACCCGAACGCGCTCACCGTCAACGGCAAGTCCCTGGGCGAAAACACCAAGGACTCGCCGATCTACGGCCAGGACGAAGTGATCCGTACCCTCGACAACCCGATCCGCGCCGACGGCGGCATTTGCGTGCTGCGGGGTAACCTGGCGCCGCTGGGTGCGGTGCTCAAGCCCTCGGCGGCGAGTGCCGAGTTGATGCAGCATCGCGGCCGCGCGGTGGTGTTCGAGAACTTCGACATGTACAAGGCGCGCATCAACGACCCGGACCTGGACGTGGATGCCAACTCGATTCTGGTCATGAAGAACTGCGGGCCCAAGGGTTATCCGGGCATGGCGGAAGTGGGCAACATGGGCCTGCCGGCCAAGCTGCTGGCCCAGGGCGTGACGGACATGGTGCGTATTTCCGACGCACGCATGAGCGGCACCGCGTACGGCACGGTGGTGTTGCACGTGGCCCCTGAAGCCGCTGCGGGCGGGCCGCTGGCCACGGTGCAGGAAGGTGACTGGATCGAACTGGACTGCGCCAATGGCCGCCTGCACCTGGACATCTCCGACGCCGAGCTGGCAGCGCGCATGGCTGACCTCAAGCCTGTGCAGAACCTGATCGTCGGCGGCTATCGCCAGCTGTACATCGACCATGTATTGCAGGCGGACCAGGGCTGCGACTTCGACTTTCTGGTGGGTTGCCGCGGCGCGGAAGTCCCACGGCATTCCCATTAATCGGGATGCTATGATGCGCCGAATCTAAGCCAGAGCCTGCCTGTCGTTATGGATCACCAGCCGCCCAAGCCGCGCAAAAGCATGCATGCCCAGATCGTTCAGGACTTGGGCATGCACATCGTTTCCGGTCGCTTCAAGCCCGAAGAGCGGCTGCCCATGGAAGCCACGCTGTGCGAGGAATACAAGGTCAGCCGTTCGGTCCTGCGTGAGGCCACCCGGGTGCTGAGCGCCAAGGGTCTGGTGTATTCCAAGCCCCGGGTGGGCGCGGTGGTGCGACCCCGGCTGAAGTGGCACCTGCTCGACCCGGACGTGCTGTCCTGGTTGATGCAGTCCACGCCCCACAGTGAGTTCTTCAACACACTGGCTGGCGTGCGGCGCATCCTCGAACCGGAAATCGCCGCGATGGCCGCGACCACTGCCACCGACGAAGACATCGCCGGCATAGAGCAGGCCTACCAGGGCATGGAAACCGCGAAAACCCACGAGCAGCTGTTGCAGGCCGACCTGGACTTTCACCGCGCCATCGCCGACGCCACGCGCAACGACCTGCTCGCCTACATGTGCAACATGCTGTCGCTGCCGTTGCGCGAATCGATCAACATCACCAACCGCCGTCCGGATATCCAGGGCCTGAGCCTGCCCCGGCACAAGGCGATCCTCACCGCAATCCAGAACCGCGACGCCCTGGGCGCACGGCATGCCTCGCTGGTGCAGCTGGATGACACCCGTGTGGCGCTGGATACGGTGATGAACGTGTTGACGCCGCTTTAGACTGGCTCCCGGCCCTGTGGGAACAGGGTTGTGGCGAGCAGGCTTGTCCTGCGTTGGGCTGCGCAGCGGCCCCAAGACCACACTGTGCAGTATCAGGTACACCGTGTTTTCCCTGATTGGGGGCGCTTCGCACCCCAACGCGGGGCAAGCCCGCTCGCCACAGCAAGCCTACCTGCCACAGCAAGCCCGTTCGTCATAGGGATAGCTCAGGGTCAGAGGGTGTAGGAGATCCCCACCTGCACGGTGCGCGGTTCACCCGGATACGCATAGAAGTTCAGGAACGAGCCTTCTTCATACTCCTTGTTGAACAGGTTCTTCACGTCCAGGTTCAGCCTGACCTTTTCGTTGACCTTGTAGTAACCAAGCAGGTCGACCACGGTGTAGGAGCCCATGGTGAACGTCGAGTTGCTGGTCTGCCCGGCGCGCTCGGCGACGTATTTGCCGCCTGCGCCCAGCCCCAGCCCCTTGAGCGTGCCGTCCTGGAACTCATACACGTTGAGCAGGCTGAAGCTGTTGCGCGGGATGTTGGCCAGGCGCGTGCCGGTGCGCACCGTGGTGTCCTTGGTAACGGCGGCATCCACGTAGGCATAGCCGCCGATCACCCGCCATTCCGGCGTCAGGTTGCCGGCCACGTTGAGGTCGAACCCGCGACTGCGCACCTGGCCCGTCGCAACGTTGAAGGCTGAGTCGAGCGGGTCGGTGCCCTGCACGTTTTTCTTCTCGATCTGGTAGATCGCCGCGTCAACGCTCAACTGCTCCAGCGCCTCCCACTTGAGCCCCATCTCATAGGACTTGCCCTGCTCCGGATCGAACCCGCCACCCAGGCGGCTGGCTCCGGTGTTGGGTTTGAACGAACGCGCGGCATCGGCGTACAGGGCTACGGTGTCGGTCAGGTCATACAGGATGCCGACCCGTGGGGTGACGGCGTTGTCGGCCGCGTCCCAGGGTTTCACGCCCGGCACATAGGACGTGTACTGATGCTCGAAACGCTCGAAGCGCGCACCGGCCAACACACGCAGGCGTTCGGTCAACGCCACCTGGTCCTGGACGAAGACGGCGTAGGTCTTGAGGTTTTCCTTGTCGTGGGTGGGGGTGCGGGTCAGCGCTGGACGCGGCTGGCCGTAGACCGGGTTGAAGATGTCGATGGGGAACGCACCCGTCGCCGCACTGGAACGCTGGATGATCGACTTGTAGTCGTAGTCTTCGTACTCGACACCGGTCAGCAGCGTGTGCTCGAAACCGCCGGCGGAGAAGTGCCCGGTCAGGTTGAGCTGGTAGTCCTGGTCGGTCCATTCCAGCTTGCGGTAGTTGAAGTTGCGTTGCAGGGTGCGGCCGTCGGCGCCCAGGCTGGAGGGGTTGTTCGCCTCGACGCCGTCGCCCTTCATGGTGCCGTCCAGCCACTGGACACCGCCGCCGAGGGTCCAGTTGTCGTTGAGCATGTGCTCGAAACGCAGCTGGGCCATGTTGTTGTCGTTGTGCAGGTCACCGGCGTACTTTTCGCCCCAGAAGGTGTCGCGCGAGGGCGTGCTGCGCTGGTTGGCGAAGCGCGTCAGACCCCGATCCAGCGGGTGATTGTTGCGGATGAAGTCGCCTTCGAAGATCACCTTGGTCGCGTCGTTGGCCTGCCAGGTCAGCACCGGGGCCACGCCGTAGCGTTCGGTGGATACGTGGTCGCGGAAAGTGTCGCCGCCCTCGCCCACCACGTTCAGGCGATAGGCCAGGCGGCCTTCTTCATCCAGCGGGCCGGACGCATCGAGGGTGCCGCGCTTCATGCCCTGGTCATCGAGCTGGCTGCCAAGGGTGACGGTGCGCTCGGCCAAGGGTTGCTTGGAGACCACGTTGAAGGTGCCGCCGGGATCGCCGCGGCCGTAGAGCATGGTCGCCGGCCCACGCAGTACTTCCAGGCGTTCGATGGTGTTGGCGTCCGGCATGGCCGGGTAGCCACGGTTGATCGGGAAACCGTTGCGGTAGAACTCGGCAGTGGTAAAGCCGCGCACGGTGAAGCTGGTGAGGCCCTGACCGCCAAAGTTGTTCGCCCGACCCACACCGCCGGCATAGTCAAGGGCTTCCTGCAGGCGCGTGGCGCCGATGTCTTCGACCACATCCTTGGGCACCACGCTGATGGACTGCGGGGTTTCATGAATCGAGGTGTCGGTACGCGTCGCACTGGCCGAGCGGGTGGCGCGGTAGCCCTTGACCGGCCCCTGCGCGGTTTCGTAGTCGGCCGCGCCGGTCACGTTGGTGGCTTGCAGCTCGATACTGGCCTTGTCGGCGGGAGCATCTTCTGCCCAGGTGAACGGAGAAAACGCCTGAAGCACACAGATGGAAATCAGGGTACGACGCATGGATAACGAACCTAGTAAAGAGCCAGATGGGACGGCATCCCTGCCAATTTCGAGGCGCATGGTATATCAATGCATTCTCGTTTGACATGCATTCTCATTTGTTATTTTTCTTGTGTCCACTTTGTATCAAAGGTTCTACCAAACAAAATCCACGATCGAGTAGGAGGCGGGATTACTCCCGCCGTCCTCTCACACCACCGTACGTACGGTTCCGTATACGGCGGTTCAGGCTATGCGGTTGAGTCGGTTTATCGTATCCAGTATCGAGACCAGCCCGAGT
>NZ_CAKLBR010000038.1:0-5550 GCF_920984685.1 Pseudomonas sp. Leaf59
ACGAGAGATCGGAAGCGCAAGTGGTTGAAGTTGTTGAAGAATTCTTCGAAAGCTTCTGAAAATAATCACTTGACAGCAAATGAGGCTGCTGTAGAATGCGCGCCTCGGTTGAGACGAAAGATCTTAACCAACCGCTCTTTAACAACTGAATCAAGCAATTCGTGTGGGTGCTTGTGGAGTCAGACTGATAGTCAACAAGATTATCAGCATCACAAGTTACTCCGCGAGAAATCAAAGAATAACCAACGATTGCTGAGCCAAGTTTAGGGTTTCTTAAAAACCCAAAGATGTTTGAACTGAAGAGTTTGATCATGGCTCAGATTGAACGCTGGCGGCAGGCCTAACACATGCAAGTCGAGCGGTAGAGAGAAGCTTGCTTCTCTTGAGAGCGGCGGACGGGTGAGTAATGCCTAGGAATCTGCCTGGTAGTGGGGGATAACGTTCGGAAACGGACGCTAATACCGCATACGTCCTACGGGAGAAAGCAGGGGACCTTCGGGCCTTGCGCTATCAGATGAGCCTAGGTCGGATTAGCTAGTTGGTGGGGTAATGGCTCACCAAGGCGACGATCCGTAACTGGTCTGAGAGGATGATCAGTCACACTGGAACTGAGACACGGTCCAGACTCCTACGGGAGGCAGCAGTGGGGAATATTGGACAATGGGCGAAAGCCTGATCCAGCCATGCCGCGTGTGTGAAGAAGGTCTTCGGATTGTAAAGCACTTTAAGTTGGGAGGAAGGGCAGTTACCTAATACGTGATTGTTTTGACGTTACCGACAGAATAAGCACCGGCTAACTCTGTGCCAGCAGCCGCGGTAATACAGAGGGTGCAAGCGTTAATCGGAATTACTGGGCGTAAAGCGCGCGTAGGTGGTTTGTTAAGTTGGATGTGAAATCCCCGGGCTCAACCTGGGAACTGCATTCAAAACTGACTGACTAGAGTATGGTAGAGGGTGGTGGAATTTCCTGTGTAGCGGTGAAATGCGTAGATATAGGAAGGAACACCAGTGGCGAAGGCGACCACCTGGACTAATACTGACACTGAGGTGCGAAAGCGTGGGGAGCAAACAGGATTAGATACCCTGGTAGTCCACGCCGTAAACGATGTCAACTAGCCGTTGGAAGCCTTGAGCTTTTAGTGGCGCAGCTAACGCATTAAGTTGACCGCCTGGGGAGTACGGCCGCAAGGTTAAAACTCAAATGAATTGACGGGGGCCCGCACAAGCGGTGGAGCATGTGGTTTAATTCGAAGCAACGCGAAGAACCTTACCAGGCCTTGACATCCAATGAACTTTCTAGAGATAGATTGGTGCCTTCGGGAACATTGAGACAGGTGCTGCATGGCTGTCGTCAGCTCGTGTCGTGAGATGTTGGGTTAAGTCCCGTAACGAGCGCAACCCTTGTCCTTAGTTACCAGCACGTAATGGTGGGCACTCTAAGGAGACTGCCGGTGACAAACCGGAGGAAGGTGGGGATGACGTCAAGTCATCATGGCCCTTACGGCCTGGGCTACACACGTGCTACAATGGTCGGTACAGAGGGTTGCCAAGCCGCGAGGTGGAGCTAATCCCACAAAACCGATCGTAGTCCGGATCGCAGTCTGCAACTCGACTGCGTGAAGTCGGAATCGCTAGTAATCGCGAATCAGAATGTCGCGGTGAATACGTTCCCGGGCCTTGTACACACCGCCCGTCACACCATGGGAGTGGGTTGCACCAGAAGTAGCTAGTCTAACCTTCGGGAGGACGGTTACCACGGTGTGATTCATGACTGGGGTGAAGTCGTAACAAGGTAGCCGTAGGGGAACCTGCGGCTGGATCACCTCCTTAATCGACGACATCAGCTGCTCCATAAGTTCCCACACGAATTGCTTGATTCATTGAAGAAGACGATAGAAGCAGCTTTAAGCTCCAAGCTGATAGCTCTTAGCTAATCAGTTACGCGCTCGAAATTGGGTCTGTAGCTCAGTTGGTTAGAGCGCACCCCTGATAAGGGTGAGGTCGGCAGTTCGAATCTGCCCAGACCCACCAATTTTGTTATGGGGCCATAGCTCAGCTGGGAGAGCGCCTGCCTTGCACGCAGGAGGTCAACGGTTCGATCCCGTTTGGCTCCACCATTAACTGCTTCTGCTGTTAGAGTTTAGAAATGAATATTCTGACGTGAATATTGATTTCTAGTCTTTGATTAGATCGTTCTTTAAAAATTTGGGTATGTGATAGAAAGATAGACTGAACGTTACTTTCACTGGTAACGGATCAGGCTAAGGTAAAATTTGTGAGTTCTCTTAACTGAGAAATTCGAATTTTCGGCGAATGTTGTCTTCACAGTATAACCAGATTGCTTGGGGTTATATGGTCAAGTGAAGAAGCGCATACGGTGGATGCCTTGGCAGTCAGAGGCGATGAAAGACGTGGTAGCCTGCGAAAAGCTTCGGGGAGTCGGCAAACAGACTTTGATCCGGAGATGTCTGAATGGGGGAACCCAGCCATCATAAGATGGTTATCTTACGCTGAATACATAGGCGTAAGAGGCGAACCAGGGGAACTGAAACATCTAAGTACCCTGAGGAAAAGAAATCAACCGAGATTCCCTTAGTAGTGGCGAGCGAACGGGGACTAGCCCTTAAGTGGCTTTGAGATTAGCGGAACGCTCTGGAAAGTGCGGCCATAGTGGGTGATAGCCCTGTACGCGAAAATCTCTTAGTCATGAAATCGAGTAGGACGGAGCACGAGAAACTTTGTCTGAATATGGGGGGACCATCCTCCAAGGCTAAATACTACTGACTGACCGATAGTGAACTAGTACCGTGAGGGAAAGGCGAAAAGAACCCCGGAGAGGGGAGTGAAATAGATCCTGAAACCGTATGCGTACAAGCAGTGGGAGCCCACTTTGTTGGGTGACTGCGTACCTTTTGTATAATGGGTCAGCGACTTATTTTCAGTGGCGAGCTTAACCGAATAGGGGAGGCGTAGCGAAAGCGAGTCTTAATAGGGCGTCTAGTCGCTGGGAATAGACCCGAAACCGGGCGATCTATCCATGGGCAGGTTGAAGGTTGGGTAACACTAACTGGAGGACCGAACCGACTACCGTTGAAAAGTTAGCGGATGACCTGTGGATCGGAGTGAAAGGCTAATCAAGCTCGGAGATAGCTGGTTCTCCTCGAAAGCTATTTAGGTAGCGCCTCATGTATCACTGTAGGGGGTAGAGCACTGTTTCGGCTAGGGGGTCATCCCGACTTACCAAACCGATGCAAACTCCGAATACCTACAAGTGCCGAGCATGGGAGACACACGGCGGGTGCTAACGTCCGTCGTGAAAAGGGAAACAACCCAGACCGTCAGCTAAGGTCCCAAAGTTATGGTTAAGTGGGAAACGATGTGGGAAGGCTTAGACAGCTAGGAGGTTGGCTTAGAAGCAGCCACCCTTTAAAGAAAGCGTAATAGCTCACTAGTCGAGTCGGCCTGCGCGGAAGATGTAACGGGGCTCAAACCATACACCGAAGCTACGGGTATCACGTAAGTGATGCGGTAGAGGAGCGTTCTGTAAGCCTGTGAAGGTGAGTTGAGAAGCTTGCTGGAGGTATCAGAAGTGCGAATGCTGACATGAGTAACGACAATGGGTGTGAAAAACACCCACGCCGAAAGACCAAGGTTTCCTGCGCAACGTTAATCGACGCAGGGTTAGTCGGTCCCTAAGGCGAGGCTGAAAAGCGTAGTCGATGGAAAACAGGTTAATATTCCTGTACTTCTGGTTATTGCGATGGAGGGACGGAGAAGGCTAGGCCAGCTTGGCGTTGGTTGTCCAAGTTTAAGGTGGTAGGCTGAGATCTTAGGTAAATCCGGGATCTTAAGGCCGAGAGCTGATGACGAGTGTTCTTTTAGAACACGAAGTGGTTGATGCCATGCTTCCAAGAAAAGCTTCTAAGCTTCAGGTAACCAGGAACCGTACCCCAAACCGACACAGGTGGTTGGGTAGAGAATACCAAGGCGCTTGAGAGAACTCGGGTGAAGGAACTAGGCAAAATGGCACCGTAACTTCGGGAGAAGGTGCGCCGGTGAGGGTGAAGGACTTGCTCCGTAAGCTCATGCCGGTCGAAGATACCAGGCCGCTGCGACTGTTTATTAAAAACACAGCACTCTGCAAACACGAAAGTGGACGTATAGGGTGTGACGCCTGCCCGGTGCCGGAAGGTTAATTGATGGGGTTAGCTAACGCGAAGCTCTTGATCGAAGCCCCGGTAAACGGCGGCCGTAACTATAACGGTCCTAAGGTAGCGAAATTCCTTGTCGGGTAAGTTCCGACCTGCACGAATGGCGTAACGATGGCGGCGCTGTCTCCACCCGAGACTCAGTGAAATTGAAATCGCTGTGAAGATGCAGTGTATCCGCGGCTAGACGGAAAGACCCCGTGAACCTTTACTATAGCTTTGCACTGGACTTTGAATTTGCTTGTGTAGGATAGGTGGGAGGCTTTGAAGCGTGGACGCCAGTCTGCGTGGAGCCAACCTTGAAATACCACCCTGGCAACTTTGAGGTTCTAACTCAGGTCCGTTATCCGGATCGAGGACAGTGTATGGTGGGTAGTTTGACTGGGGCGGTCTCCTCCTAAAGAGTAACGGAGGAGTACGAAGGTGCGCTCAGACCGGTCGGAAATCGGTCGTAGAGTATAAAGGCAAAAGCGCGCTTGACTGCGAGACAGACACGTCGAGCAGGTACGAAAGTAGGTCTTAGTGATCCGGTGGTTCTGTATGGAAGGGCCATCGCTCAACGGATAAAAGGTACTCCGGGGATAACAGGCTGATACCGCCCAAGAGTTCATATCGACGGCGGTGTTTGGCACCTCGATGTCGGCTCATCACATCCTGGGGCTGAAGCCGGTCCCAAGGGTATGGCTGTTCGCCATTTAAAGTGGTACGCGAGCTGGGTTTAGAACGTCGTGAGACAGTTCGGTCCCTATCTGCCGTGGACGTTTGAGATTTGAGAGGGGCTGCTCCTAGTACGAGAGGACCGGAGTGGACGAACCTCTGGTGTTCCGGTTGTCACGCCAGTGGCATTGCCGGGTAGCTATGTTCGGAATAGATAACCGCTGAAAGCATCTAAGCGGGAAACTAGCCTCAAGATGAGATCTCACTGGAACCTTGAGTTCCCTGAAGGGCCGTCGAAGACTACGACGTTGATAGGTTGGGTGTGTAAGCGCTGTGAGGCGTTGAGCTAACCAATACTAATTGCCCGTGAGGCTTGACCATATAACACCCAAGCAATTTGACTACTCCTGACTTGGAAACAAGTAGAAGCATCAGATTGCGGTGTGTGAAGACGAGATGAACCGAAAGTTCGACGCTCACAAAACACCGACAGCTGTCACATACCCAATTTGCTGAAGCGAGGCCATCTGGCCGCGACTCAGTACCCGAATTTCTTGACGACCATAGAGCATTGGAACCACCTGATCCCATCCCGAACTCAGTAGTGAAACGATGCATCGCCGATGGTAGTGTGGGGTTTCCCCATGTGAGAGTAGGTCATCGTCAAGATTAAATTCCGAAACCC
>NZ_CAKLBR010000039.1:0-1920 GCF_920984685.1 Pseudomonas sp. Leaf59
ATCGAGTAGGAGGCGGGATTACTCCCGCCGTCCTCTCACACCACCGTACGTACGGTTCCGTATACGGCGGTTCAGGCTATGCGGTTGAGTCGGTTTATCGTATCCAGTATCGAGACCAGCCCGAGTTGATCCCAAAGTTTCTTCGGTAGCGCCTGATTCATGTGGGGCGCTCCCGAGTTCCACCATGGGCCTCGGCCATTGGACGCTGATGTGTAAGCGCGTCCTTCGTCGAGCCCCAGGCGCATCAGGTTGCGCGCCCTCGTCGAGGGCTGCTTCCATTGACGCCATACGGCGCAGCGAAGTTTGTGGCGCACCCAGCCATCAAGTTTATCCAGCGCTCGCTTGCCTTGGGTTAACTTGAAGTACCCAGCCCAACCGCGCAGTACGGGGTTTATCCGCTCGATGACATATGCCATCTTGCGGCCTCGCGCGCCGCGTAGCAGCTCTGCGAGTCGGTCGCGCAAGCGACCCAGACTCATCGTCGCCACCCTCAGTCTCGGCTGTTGATGCCAGCTCATCCCATAGCCCAAGTAATCACACACCCATGACCCAGCTACCCGGCTCTTTTCTCGATTCAGCGTCAGTCTCAAACGCTGCCTCAAGAACCGCTCGACGCCTGTCATCACTCGTTCACCCGCACGACGACTGCGCACATAAATGTTCGCATCGTCAGCGTAGCGTACGAAACGATGGCTTCGCCGTTCCAATTCACGATCGAGTTCGTTGAGCAGGATGTTCGACAGCAACGGCGAGAGCGGGCCGCCTTGCGGCGTCCCTTCCTGCCGGCGACTGGCGATCCCGCCTGACATCGATCCCGCTTCGAGATAACGCCGGATCAGCGTGAGCACACGCTTGTCTGCGATTTGACGCTCAACATAAGCCATCAAGACATCGTGGTTGACCCGATCAAAGAACTTCTCAAGATCGAGTTCCACGCACCAGCGGTAGCCTGCCGCCACATGGGCGCGGGCTGTTTCGATGGCTTGATGAGCGCTTCTGCCCGGACGAAAACCGTAGCTATGGTCCGAGAACAGAGGGTCGAAGATCGGTGTGAGCTGTTGCAGCAGAGCCTGTTGGATCAGGCGATCCACGACGCAGGGGATACCCAACTGGCGGGTGCCGCCTTTGGGTTTGGGGATTTCGACGGCGCGCGCACCTTGCGGGTGATACTCGCCAGCCAGCAACCGAGCTTTGAGGATCGGCCAATACTGTTTCACGTGGTCCGCTAATTGGTCGACCGTCATGCCATCGGCACCCGGTGCGCCCTTGTTGCTGACCACACGTTGATACGCACGTCTGAGGTTGGCAGGTGCAAGCACCCGTTCCATCAGCGTGTCCGGCTCCGCGTTCGTCCACGTCACAGACGCCGTCGGTACCTGTGCGCTGTCAGCCGTCATCCTCGGATTCTGTCCGGGACTCGGAGTAACAGTCTTCTCTGGGAGAAATTTCTGCATTTCGGTATTCAACGAGACTCTGACGCCTACTGGCGACATAACCTGTTCAGCCCTTGGTGACGTGGTTATTCGTCACTTACTACGGCCTCGGCTGACTTCTGCACGCTCATCCCGTCGCCTCGCGGCGCTCGGTAGCACAGTGGCAAACGCACAGATCTCCCAGGGTAATTCGCGCGACCTTCCTGCTTATGCCTGTCGGATCTACGTCACAGCGTTCCGTGCAAGTATTGGGCTTTGGCAATTCTGGCTACCTTACCCCGCTGCACCGCCTAATCCGCTTCCTGTTCGTCAGGCCAACAGTTTGCCTCGGGCTTCCTTCAGATTCGCAGTCACCCGCGACACCCTTGCCTCTGGCTAACACTTCCCCTTGCCGGGTGTGTAGAGGACTTTCACCTCCAAGTCACCAGCGTGGCCACCACAGCCAAACTGGTTGCGCTTCGCGCAACGCGCCATGCCTGGCGCACCA
>NZ_CAKLBR010000040.1:0-1615 GCF_920984685.1 Pseudomonas sp. Leaf59
TGCCGTCGCGCTTGGGCGTGGTCAACGGCGGCCTGCTGCGCAAGCAGGCGCTGGCCTGCCTCAAGGGCCTGGCCGATGAAATCGACCCGGATGAAAAGCTCGGCCGCCTGTCCCTGGGCCAGCGCCAACTGGTGGAAATCGCCAAGGCGCTGTCCCGTGGCGCCCATGTGATCGCCTTCGATGAACCCACCAGCAGCCTCTCGGCGCGGGAAATCGACCGGCTGATGGCGATCATCGCGCGCCTGCGCGATGAGGGCAAAGTGGTGCTCTACGTGTCGCACCGCATGGAAGAGGTGTTCCGCATCTGCGACGCGGTCACGGTGTTCAAGGACGGGCGCTACGTGCGCACGTTCGAGGACATGAGCGCGCTGACCCACGACCAGTTGGTGACCTGCATGGTCGGGCGCGATATCCAGGACATCTACGACTACCGCCCGCGCGAGCACGGTGAGGTGGCGCTCAAGGTCGATGGGCTGCTTGGGCCAGGCTTGCGTGAGCCGGTCAGCTTCGAGGTGCGCAAGGGCGAGATTCTCGGGCTGTTCGGGCTGGTGGGGGCAGGGCGCACCGAGCTGTTTCGGCTGCTCTCCGGGCTGGAACGCAGCACCGCAGGGCAGCTGGAGCTGTGCGGCGAAACCCTGCACCTGCGCTCACCGCGCGATGCCATCGACGCCGGCGTGCTGCTGTGCCCGGAAGACCGCAAGAAGGAAGGCATCATTCCGCTGTCCAGCGTGGCGGAAAACATCAACATCAGCGCCCGTGGCGCCCATGCCGCGTTTGGCTGGCTGCTGCGCGAGAAGTGGGAGAAGGGCAACGCCGGCCAGCAGATCCAGGCGATGAAGGTGAAGACGCCCAACGCCGAGCAGAAAATCATGTACCTGTCCGGCGGCAATCAGCAGAAGGCCATTCTCGGCCGCTGGCTGTCGATGCCGATGAAGGTGCTGCTGCTCGATGAGCCGACGCGGGGCATCGACATCGGCGCCAAGTCGGAGATCTACCAGATCATCCATAACCTGGCCGCCAGCGGCATTGCGGTAATCGTGGTGTCCAGTGACCTGATGGAAGTGATGGGGATTTCCGACCGCATCCTGGTGCTGTGCGAAGGCGCCCTGCGCGGCGAACAACGGCGTGAACACGCCACTGAATCCAACTTGCTGCAGCTGGCCTTGCCGCGCGGCCCGGCCCACTGAGAGACGACTATGACGACCCAAGACAACGCGCTGCCCAAAGCGCGCAAACCCGTGGACCTGCGCGCGCTGCTGGATAACTGGGCGATGCTGCTGGCGGCGGTGAGCATCTTCGTGCTGTGCGCCTTGCTCATCGACAACTTCCTCTCGCCGCTGAACATGCGCGGCCTGGGCCTGGCGATTTCCACGGTGGGCATCGCCGCCTGCACCATGCTGTTCTGCCTGGCGTCGGGGCACTTCGATTTATCGGTGGGCTCGGTGATCGCCTGCGCCGGCGTGGTCGCGGCCATTGTGATGCGCGACACCGACAGCGTGATGCTGGGCATCGGCGCCGCCCTGGGGATGGGCCTGCTGGTGGGGCTGATCAACGGCATCGTGATCGCCAAGCTGCGGGTCAATGCGTTGATCACCACGCTGGCGACCATGCAGAT
>NZ_CAKLBR010000041.1:0-1469 GCF_920984685.1 Pseudomonas sp. Leaf59
GGGCTGGTCTCGATACTGGATACGATAAACCGACTCAACCGCATAGCCTGAACCGCCGTATACGGAACCGTACGTACGGTGGTGTGAGAGGACGGCGGGAGTAATCCCGCCTCCTACTCGATCCCGGAATTAATGTAGAGCGAACATCCTGTTTACTTATGTTTAAGATTGTTTGCTATTAAACACGCCACCCCTGATTTACGCCTCCTGTCCTGAAACTTTACAGGGACGAATGAATTGTTTACACCTGAGCAGGAACTGTTTCTTACAGAAAAATCACTCAAAGAAGTACAGCGTGAATGTAATGCGCTGAAATTTCTGTAGGAATTTT
Source organism: Pseudomonas sp. Leaf59 (assembly GCF_920984685.1). Taxonomy (NCBI): domain Bacteria; kingdom Pseudomonadati; phylum Pseudomonadota; class Gammaproteobacteria; order Pseudomonadales; family Pseudomonadaceae; genus Pseudomonas; species Pseudomonas sp. Leaf59. The sequence continues at coordinate 332 of NZ_CAKLBR010000041.1, forward strand.
AAGGTGTGGACACCTATGTTGAATGGAACTGAATCAGAGGGAGTGTTTTCACCTGTGCGATCTCGTGAATGCCACAAGCAAGAGGCATTTCCTGAAAGTCGCGTGCGCCACGTTTACGGCCGCCCCTTTAATCGGTGCGTATTTCACTCAAAATATGTAGGGGAACGGAAAGTTCTGAAAGGCTGCATAAAGTCGAATGCACCCTCATTGTTGTTTTTTTGTAGGCTGATTCCGATATCGTTGTGGCTTGGGTCTCTGCTTGCTGTTGCTCGGGGGGGAACACTATGCCAACTAGGAAACGACTAGGCTATTGTGTTTGCTCTGAATAATTCGAACAGCGAAATTGGACTTTCTTATGAATAAAGTGCTGATCGTGGATGATCATCCCGTGATTCGTCTTGCTGTGCGTATGCTCATGGAACGTCATGGTTATGAGGTCGTTGCAGAGACCGATAACGGTGTCGATGCGTTGCAACTTGCGCGGGAGCATATGCCGGACATTGTCATATTGGATATTGGAATTCCCCAGCTCGACGGGCTGGAAGTTATTTGCCGACTGTCTTCCAGCAAACAGCCATCGCCGTTCAAGGTGCTGGTGCTCACCTCGCAGGCGCCTGGCCATTTCTCCATGCGCTGCATGCAGGCCGGGGCGGCGGGTTACGTGTGCAAGCAGCAGGACCTGACCGAGCTGCTGAGTGCCATCAAAGCGGTGCTTTCCGGCTACAGCTACTTCCCGAACCAGGCATTGAACTCGGTGCGCTCCACCATCGGCAACGCCAGTGAGGCGGACATGGTCGAGCGCCTGTCCGGGCGCGAGATGATGGTGTTGCAGCAATTGGCTCGCGGCAAGACCAACAAGGAAATTGCAGACGGCATGTTCCTCAGCAACAAGACCGTCAGTACCTACAAGACGCGCCTGCTGCTCAAGCTCAACGCGCGCTCACTGGTGGACCTGATCGAACTGGCCCAGCGCAACGGGCTGGTCTGAGGCACGCATTGCCCCGCTATACCGGATCGAGTAGGAGGCGGGATTACTCCCGCCGTCCTCTCACACCACCGTACGTACGGTTCCGTATACGGCGGTTCAGGCTATGCGGTTGAGTCGGTTTATCGTATCCAGTATCGAGACCAGCCCGAG
>NZ_CAKLBR010000042.1:0-1313 GCF_920984685.1 Pseudomonas sp. Leaf59
TGTCTAGTCCTGAAATAGGTTTACACCTGTTTCAGTCTCAAAACGCCTGATGCACCGCATCGGGCGTTTTGTATTTCAGGGATAAGTGCGGCCGCTCCCCGTTGTAGATCAGCACCGACTCATCCACCATTTTTACGGCATCCGCCAAATCTTTGGGCCGGTGCAGCAAAAACTCAGTTTTCAAAATCCCGTTTACCCGCTCTGCCATCGCGTTCTGATAGCAATCGTAGCCGTCCGTCATTGAGCACTTGATCCCATGCTTGGCGTGCATTTGCTGGTACAGGTCGGAGCAGTATTGGGCCCCGCGATCCGAGTGATGGATCAGCGATTGCTTGGATTTTCGCTGGCTAACAGCTTTCTGCAATGCTTTGACCACCGACTCCGTATGCAAGCTGTCATGCACATGATGACCCACGATCTTGCGTGAGTACGCGTCTGTTATCAGGCTGACGTAAACAACACTTTCCCGCGTGGGCAGATAGGTAATATCTGCAACCCAAACCTGCTCGGGCCTGCCAGCGACAACTTGTTCCGGGCCTGCTTTGAGCAGGTTGGGATGGCGGCGGAACCGATGATGGCTATGCGTAGTTTTATGATAAGCACGCTTTCGAGGAACCAGCTCTCGCGCTTCGCGCAAGATGGAAAAAAGACGGTCTCGACCAACAATTACCTGCACTTCAGCCTCAGTGCTCATCAGATAATGCAGCTTGCGCGTGCCTAACCTCGGCTGGCGACGCCGCTTTTCCAGAACAAAGTCCACTACTTGCTGGTCTTGGTGAGCTCTCGCATCAACGGCTCGGTTACGTTTGTAATACGCTTGGCGCGAAATTCCCATGAACAGGCAAGCCCTGGTAATGCTCAGGTCTTGGATTTGCCCTTGCGAGAGGACTTGCCGGGTCGCTTTTTTACGATGGACACACCGTAATCATTTTTCAAGACGTTCACGACAGCTTCAAAGAACTGGGCCCTTTGATTGCTCAGCGCCAACTGTTCTTCAAGCTCTTTAATCCGCTGCTCGGGTGTCAGCGGGAGGTGGGGGTCGGTCATCGGCCTGCTCCGCGGCGCTCGGATTGAGGCGCCTTGGCTCCAGTCCTGTCGGCCATGCTTGCGTAGCCAAACCAGTACCGTGGACCGGCCCTGAATGCCAAAGCGCCGTTGAGCCTCTTTATAACTCAACTCGCCTTTTTCGACTTGGTCTACGACCGACAATTTAAAAGCTAGCGTGTAATCGCGTTGGCTGCGCCTTTTTCCCGTATCCATTGAGTCCTCCTGAAGAAAGGTCAGAAGGTGTAAACCTTATTCAGGACGGGACA
>NZ_CAKLBR010000043.1:0-1063 GCF_920984685.1 Pseudomonas sp. Leaf59
TTCAGCAGCGTCGACTTGCCCGCGCCGTTCTCGCCCATCAGCGCATGCACCTGGCCCGGCTGGGCGGTAAAGCAGATGCCGTCCAGCGCCTTGACCCCGGGAAAGGTTTTGCCGATACCCTCAAAACGCAGGGCGGCCGCACTCATTTCCACAGCCCGATTTTGGTCAGTTCTTCCTTGAAGTTTTCCCGGGTGATCAGCGTCACTTCGTCCATCGCCGTGTATTTCGGCGGTTCGGTGCCCTTGGTGACCCACTCGTACATCATCAGCGCTGTGTTGTAGCCCTCGATGTGCGGGCTGGGCAGCATCGAGCCGAAGAAACCGCTGTTGGCCTTCTTCAATTCGCCGATGGCGTCGGTGCCGTTGATGCCGATGCCGATCACGTTGGCCGCCGCAAACCCGGCGCTTTCCGTGGCGCGCACGCCGCCGAGCACGGTGTTGTCGTTCATGCCGCCGATGATCAGGTTTTTCGCGCCGCTGGGCAGCTTGACCAGCGCCGAGTTGGTGGCGTCCATGCTGCCCGGAACGTCGAGGGTTTTCAGCGCGGCAGTGAGGATATGGTCCTTGGGAATGCCGGCTTCTTCGAGGGATTTGATCGAACCGTCGGTGCGTTTTTTACCGGTGTCGAGCTCGTTGAAGGTGTTGATCACCGCGTAGGTGTCCTTCCAGTCCCAGCCACGTTTTTTCGCTTCGGCGGCCATCGCGGCGCCCTGCTTCTGGCCCACTTCGAACGCGGCCATGCCCAGGTACGGCACGTCTTCCATGAACGCGCCCTTGGCGTCGACGAAACGGTCGTCCACGGCAATCACCTTGAGGCCGTTGGCCTTGGCCTTGGCGACGATGGCCGGGCCGAGGGACACATCCGGCGGGCAGATCACAAAGCCCTTGGCGCCGTTGGCGGCCAGGCTGTCGATGGCCGAGAGGGTTTTCTCGCCATCGGGCACGGCGATCTTGATCACGGTGAAACCGTGTTCCTTGCCGGCTTTTTCGGCGAAGGCCCATTCGGTCTGGAACCAGGGCTCTTCGGCCTGTTTGACCAGGAAGCCGATTTTTACTTCTTCAGC